>JAOASB010000041.1 GCA_025210375.1 Maledivibacter sp.
ACTTGGCACAATTGCATATGCGAATATCATCCTTAATTTAATTACTTAAGATATAAGCATATTTGGTGGTATAGCTTTGAAGATTTTTAAACTACATGTAGTAGATGGTTTTTATAGAAAGTAATTATGCAATTTGCTCATATAATAATATTTTAGTGTTGAGGGAAATGCTATTTATTAAGGAAATTTTATAATTGAGATTTAGAACAATTGAATAATATATATCGCATGGTTTTTATGGAAGGCAATTATAAAGTTTACTTTATTGATAAAAAAGTAATATGCAAATTTAAGGAGAAAGTTCAATAAATAAAGCAGCGTATTATGGAAAGGAAGCGATGTAATGATTTATTTAGATAATGCTGCCACTTCATATCCTAAACCAGAGGAGGTGTATAAAGCAGTAGATAAATGCATGAGAGAGTATGGGGCAAATCCAGGAAGGTCAGGTCATAAATTAGCTTTAAAAGCAGGAAGGGCAATATATGAAACCAGGGAATTGATGTGTAAGCTTTTCAATATTGATAATCCCATGCAAATAATATTAACATCCAATGCCACGGATTCTTTAAATCTTGCAATAAAGGGTTTACTTAAGGAGGGGGATCATGTAATCACATCTGGAATGGAACACAATTCACTGATAAGACCAATAAAGGCCTTAGAGGAAATAGGAGTTGAGAATACCATAATAGAATGTGATAGTGAAGGTTTTATAAAGCTTGATAAATTAAGGGAGGCTATTAAGGGCAACACAAAACTAATAGCTGTGACCCATGCTTCTAATGTTACGGGAACCTTAATGCCCATAGGGGAAATTGGGGAGATAGCAAAGGAGAGTAATATACCTTTATTGGTTGATGCCGCTCAAACCGCAGGAGTATATGATATAGATGTACAAAAAATGAATATTGATCTACTAGCCTTCCCAGGACATAAAGGGCTTATGGGACCTCAGGGAACAGGGGCACTTTATATAGGTGAGGGAATAAAGCTGAGACATATGAAAGAAGGGGGGACAGGAAGCAAATCGGAATCACTGCTACAGCCAGACATAATACCAGATAGGTATGAAAGTGGTACTCCAAATACATCAGGGATTGTAGGCTTAGGGGCAGGTATAAAATATATTTTAGATATAGGTCTAGATAATATAAGAAAGCATGAAGAAGAATTAACGAAATATATGATTGATGGTTTGAGAAAGCTTGACAAGGTAAAGATATATGGACCCCTGGATGCTAAAAAAAAGGCATCTGTAATTTCAATAAATATAGGGGATTTAGATTCATCAGAGGTAAGTTATATACTAGATCAGGCATTTAATATTGCGGTGAGGTCAGGACTACATTGTGCCCCATTGGCACATAAAACCGTAGGAACATTTGAGCAAGGAACTGTGCGATTTAGTATAGGTTACTTTAATACAAAGCAAGATATTGATAGAGCCTTAGAGGCTATCCACAAAATATATGAAGAGATAGAATAAAAAATAACATTACCAAAGACAATGATTAGGTGAGGGCACTATGAAGAAATATTTATTTATAGTAAATCCTGTTGCAGGTAAGGGAAAGACATTGGAGCTGGTTCCTAAAATAAAGGAGAGCTTTGATAAAGATAAGATAGATTATGATATAAAAATAACTGAAGAGAGGGGCCAAGGAGAGACAATAGCAAGGGAAGCGGCCCAGCAAGGGTATACCCATATTATTTCTGTTGGTGGAGACGGAACCGCTTATGAGGTTATTAATGGTATCGGTAGTGGGAATGTCGTACTAGGAATACTACCAGCAGGAACCGGTAACGATTTTGTAAGGATGACAGAATTACCGAAGGACTACGATGAAATCTTAAAGCATTTTAAAGCTTCTAAAACAAAAAGGATAGACATTGGTAAGGCAAATAATAGATATTTTTTAAATTATTCAAGTGTGGGCATTGATTCAGAGATAGTAAAGGAAACAGAAGATATAAAAAAATATATCTCTGGACCTTCAGCCTATATTGTAGGCGTTTTTAAAACCTTAATAAAGTATAAGAATAAAGAAGTAGATATATTAATAGATGGAAAAAAAATAAGAAGAAACATTGAACTCATAGCAGTCGGTAATGGTAAATATTATGGTGGGGGTATGAAGATAAATCCCTCAGCCGATCTTGAAGACGGACTTTTAGATATTTGTATAGTTAATAAAATTAATAAATTTAAATTTGCTTTGCTTTTCTCTACTGTTTTTAAGGGAAATCATACAAAGTTTGAAGAGGTGGAAGTTTTTAAAGGTAAAGAAGTGAAAATATTAGGTGAAGATTCGCTACTATTATATGCCGATGGAGATATGATTGGAAATACCCCTGCTGTTATTGAGGTACAAAAAGAATCCGTTGAGATTATTATTCCGTAAAAATATGAATAATTAAGGCACCCCTTAGAAAAAATAAATCTAGGAGGTGCTTTGTTAGTGAAAAAAACTATAGCATTAAGTAATGTTTCCCAGGACATTAAGGATGTACTCATTGAAAAGGGGTATAAAATAGTTGATATGTCATATAAAGGTTATGTAGATACCATACTATATAATAGCGATACGGGATCATTAAGTTATTTAAATGTATTTGACAATGTTATTGATATGGATAATGGAGCCTTCGTAATAGATGTAAAAAATAAAACTTCCGATGAAATTGAAAAAATAATTGAAAACAGAAGCTATACTTCATTATTTTAATGATAAATGAAGCATGGGAAGGCCTTTAATTTTGATATGTATAAATTAACTGTTTAACTGGAATATCTATATAGATTTCCAAAAGCTAAACTTAATTTATACATCTCAAAATATCCGATGATTCTAGGGATTTTTGATGTGTATAAATTAACTGTTTAACTGGAATATCTATAGATTTCCCAACATGAAAAAGAGCAGCTAACTCAGATTAAACTGCTCTTTTTTTGAATCCTTCTCATTTTGAAATTTGCATAGACCAAAGTATATTGCACTTGAAATAGTTTCAGCCATATTCATTACTAAGCTTAGCCGTGTATTTTGAAGCACAATATATTCCATGAAGCCTCCTAGATTAACTATTCCGGTTATATGGATATCTCCAACAGCAGGTAAATTCTTTTTGACTCCAGCTCCAGGCTTTATAGGGCCTTGAGATACTGTTAAGTAACCTACCCTATCTACCTTACCTAGACAAGCATCGATTGCAACCACAAAAGGGTTTTTATGGGAAGCATAGATTGTTTTAATGCTTTCATCAAGATTTTTAGCATGGACAGGTTCATCAAGGGTTCCATAAACATGAACATCCTTAAATCGTTTTAGCACTTTTTTCATTTTGTATCCACTTAGGGGGCCTAAAGAATCACCGGTAGATCTATCTGTACCTATGCATAGTATGACTATTTCCCCATGATTATTACTATAGGAATCCTTGAGATGGGATAAAAACATATCAGAAAAATATGATGTGGCCAAGGGTGTCTCAATATTTATAGTGTTATTTGAAAGATTTGATGTCAAATTCAAGCTAATGCCCCTTCCTTAAAAATATAGTTATTTACAAAAAGTTTTCCCCCTATGAAGAAAAAAATACATGAAAAAACTATTTATATAATAGATATGACGATTGAAAAAAATATATACATGATTGATGATATAAACAATTTGTAGTAATATAAAAAAAAGAATGTAGGGGGGATAGTAATGCCTACAAAAGAATTGTTGAATAGAAATAAAATATTTTATGAAGCATGGAAGTCATTCATTACAAAGGGAATATTGGAAAAGAAAAATTTAAGAGATTTTATAGCAGAGTCATGGACGAGAAGTAGGGAATATGGTGTAGACCCTTTCGCAGAAAAGGCTGAAATAGATTTAGATGAAGAAGAAATTAATAAGAGATATGAGGAGTTTAAGGCACTGTTTAAAACAGCCAAACCATTTATGGACAGTCTTTATAAAATAGTGGGAGGCTCTGGCTTGCTTGTTAGATTAACAGATAAAGATGGGTATGTTCTTGAATGTATAGGAGATAAGAATTTAATGTCCAAATATGGTATGTTAAATATGGATAAGGGGTGTAATGTAAGAGAAGAGGTAATAGGAACCAATGCAATAGGGACTGCTTTATATACTGGCAAGCCCATTCAGGTAATTGGAGCTGAGCATTTTTGCAAACAATATCATAGCTGGAGTTCTTCGGCTTGTCCAATCAGAAATGATAGGGGTGAGATGTTGGGGATACTAAGTATGACAGGGGATTTTGAGAAGGTTCACCCCCATACCCTAGGAATGGTTGTGGCCTCAGCTGAAGCAATTGAAAATCAGCTGAAGCTAGATCTTACTAATAAACAATTGGAAATTACAAATAAGCATTTTCATGCAATAATGGAATCAATATCAGAAGGATTAATTTGTATAAATAAGGAAGGGACAATAACCGATATAAATTTATTTGCTAGAAAGCTTTTATCACTAAGGGAAAAGGATATAGTGGGGAAAAATATTAACATCATAATATGTGAAGACTATAGCCATAGAATAAAAAGGGCAATAAAGAGGGGAAGGAAGTTTGAGGAAGAAGAAACCTATTTCAAATTAAAAAAGGGTAAAAAGTTATCGTGTATTTCAACAATGACGCCTATAAGTGATCCGGATACCAATAGACTGGAAGGAGTTGTTATAACCTTTAAAGAGGTTAAGGTTATCCATAGTCTAGTAAATAAAATAGTTGGAGCTGAGGCAAGATTTAAGTTTAGTGATATACTTGGTGAAAGTGATAAAATCAAGGAAGTAATCGATTTGGCGAAAAAATGTTCACAGCATAGTACAACTGTTTTACTTCATGGAGAAAGTGGTACTGGAAAAGAATTATTTGCTCAGTCCATACACAATGCCAGCTCTAGAAGAAATAAACCCTTCATATTTCTTAATTGCGGAGCTATACCAAGGGAGCTTGTAGCAAGTGAACTATTTGGATATGTTGAAGGAGCATTTACTGGAGCCAAAAGAGGAGGTCATCCAGGAAAATTTGAATTAGCTGATGGGGGAACAATATTTTTAGATGAGATAGGGGATATGCCCCTAGATGCTCAAACTAATCTTCTTAGGGTTCTTGAAACCAGAGAAGTGGTTAGAGTTGGTGGGCATGAGGTTATTCCAGTGGATGTTAGAGTTATAGCAGCAACTCATAAGGATTTAGAGAAGGAAGTTGAGCTTGGAAACTTTAGACAAGACCTTTATTATAGATTGAATGTAATGCCTATTAAAATACCTCCACTAAGGGAAAGAAAAGAGGATGTAAGGCTTTTTAGTGACTATTTTATAAATAGGTATTCAGGTAAAATGAATAAAAAGGTAAAGGGTATAAATGATAGCTTCTACAGGGGCTTAATGAGTTATAACTGGCCAGGAAATGTGAGGGAACTACAGAATGTAATGCAGCAAATAATAAATATTTTGGATAATGGTGAAATTCTAAGCTATAAATACCTACCCAATTATATGAAAACAAATAATATGACAGAATCATTAGGAATAAGGGATAAATTACTTTCTTTAGAAGCTGTTGAGAGAATTACCATAGAAAAAACCATCAGAGAAGTAGGAGGAAATATTGCTTTAGCATCCAGACATTTAGGTATAAGTAGAAGTTCTTTATACAGAAAAATATATAAATATGAACTTAAACATGTACTAGAATAGGACATGTGTTTCAAAATAGAACATATTAGGACTTGCCATTTTAAAAAAACTGTAGCAAAACGAAACACTTTTATTCTAAAGGAGATTGTTATCTAATAACAATCTCCTATTTTATTGGTAAAGAAATATATAATTCAGTGAAATGAGGGGATACATCAAGGAAAAAAATATTGGCATGAAATTTGCGAATATAAATTAGTGGTTTTGAGGTTGAGTTATTTTGCTTTTAATTTGGAGGTAGCCATGGAAAGAGATAATATATTTTTCAAAGTATTTATTTTATATATGTTTTTTTGGATTGTCCTAGGTGAAAAAGTAGATTTTCAGATCACATTAGCAGGTATATTTGTTATATCAATGGTACTTATATGGAATTTCGGGAAAAGTAGCATATGCTACAAAGGAAAACGTTACCTAAATTATAAAAGAGGAAAGCTTTTTGTTAGTTATTTGTTTCTTCTGATGAAGGAAATAGTTATAGCAAGCCTTCAAGTAGCCAAAATAGTTTTGAGCAGAGAACTAAATATAAGTCCACAAGTTATAAAATTTGAAACTAGATTAACGGGAAATTTATATAAAACTATTTTAGCGAATTCCATAACATTAACGCCTGGAACTTTAACCATAGAAGTAAATGATAATGAATTTACTGTTCACTGTATTTCAAAAAATCAGATAGATGATGTAGTTAATTCAAAGTTTGAGAAATTACTTTTAAAGATAGAGGAGCAGTCATGATGATAGAGAAGCTATTGGTTTTTGCATCAATTTTCTTAAGTATAACAATATTATTATGTACCATTAGGGCTGTAAAGGGACCAGGGCCTGCTGATAGGCTTATTGCCATAAATGTTATAGGAACAAAGACAGTGGTTCTAATATCTATTATTTCCTATATATTAAAGGAAACCTATTTTTTAGATGTAGTTATTGTGTATGCACTTATAAGTTTTATAGCTTCTATAGTGATATCAAGGCATATTCAGGCTGATAGGAGGTAAAACTATGAAAACTATCCTTATATGGATTACTTTAACTGGAGGGCTATTCTTTCTATTAGTTGGAACCATAGGAATATTGAGATTTCCAGACCTATATACCAGAGTCCATAGTGCTGCAAAGTGTGATACATTAGGGGCAATCCTTTGCTTGTTTGCATTAATGCTTTATAGTGGGTTCAATTTTTCAAGCTTAAAGCTATTGTTAACCATAGTGTTTCTATGGATAACGGCACCAACTGCGACTCACTTGATAGCAAAGGCCTATTATGATGGAAATAATCAGAAATAAGGCATATGCAAAAAATAAATAAGTCATTTCACTTGCTATCTGAATTATTTATCTTCGTTATCGTTTCCTTACATATGCCCAATATCCTCGATTACGATGCCTGGAAAATAATCCAGAGTCCCCTATAAACTGACCTATTTCTTTCATATGCCTAAGTAAATGGAGTGAGAAAGTAATGAATATATTCACCATAATCATGCTTATATTTTTAATTGGATGTTCTATAGCAGTATCAGCTATAAAGAACTTATTAGGTGCTGTTATAGTTTTTATGGCATACAGCCTTGTTATGGCCATCCTATGGCAGCAGCTTAATGCACCGGATCTTGCCATAACTGAGGCAGCAGTAGGAGCGGGAATAACCACTCTTTTATTTGTTCTCACCTTAAAGAGAATTAGAGGTGATAAGTAAATGAAGAAAATAGCTGCAATTACTTTAACTGTAATCATAATTTTAATTTTACTTATAGGAGTTAATGAACTACCTGTATTTGGTAAAGAAAATAATCCAGCTAATAATTATGTGGCCCATAGGTATATAGAAAAAGCAGTAGAGGAGACGGGGGCATTAAACATAGTTACTGGAATCATTTTAGACTATAGAGCATTTGATACCTTCGGAGAAGCTACTGTGCTGTTTACAGGTATTATATCCGTTCTTATTGTACTAAAAAATTCAGGCAGAGGTTAATATATTTTTGATATTATAAATGTGTGTTAAACCCATATTTAGTGGTGGAGAAGCCACATATGTTTTCTTCCAGTTCCTCCTATAAACCAGTTTTTCATCTTAATAGTAAAAGGACAAAACAGGTTTATAAAGGGAACTTTCATAAAACATATGTGTCTTCTCTAGCAGACTATGTTATTTCTTAAAATATTCATGCTTAAATATTAAATGAGGAAATTGCATAACTCTGACTTGGCTAAACCTAATATGCGAATATCATCCTTGATTTAATTGCTTAAGATATAAGCATATTTGATGGTATAGCTTCGGAGATTTTAAAACTATATATAGTAGATGATTTTTATAGAAAGTAATTATGCAATTTGCTCAAATGATATATTATGATCCTGTTATGGAATTAAACAAATTGGTGGAGGTTTAGATGAATAACATTGTTTTAATAGAAATAGGCAAGATTATTATACCCTTTATACAGATATTTGGTATTTATATAATCCTTTTCGGACATTTATCACCTGGAGGTGGGTTTGCAGGTGGAACTATTATTGGAACAAGTTTAATACTATATAGGATAATATTTGGTGAAGAACAGGCCAGAGAAAAATTAAGCTATAAAGGGCTTATGGAATTGATATGCGGGTCACTTATATTTTATGGAGTTTTAAAGGGGTATAGCTTTATAACAGGAGGGGCCCATATACATGCCCCTCAAATACCCCCAGGCAAACCAGGAGATATTTTATCAGGGGGATATCTTCTTCCATTGAATATTGCAGTTGGTATAGTTGTATCGGTTACAATATATTTTTTATTTTGTTTGTTTAATGAAGGAGAAATATAGCTATGGAAGGATTACTAACTAATTATGTTGAAACGGCTTCAATAATATTGTTTGGAGTAGGATTTGTTACTTTGCTCCTGCATAGTAATCTTATTAAAAAGATTATTGGGATGAACATAATGGATACAGCTATATTTCTATTCTTTATTTCAAAGGGATATATATTTGGAAAGGAAGCACCCATAATAAGGGGAGTTCATAGGGGGATTCATGGATATGTAAATCCAGTGCCCACTGCATTGATGCTTACTGGAATAGTAGTGGCAGTAAGTATAACGGCCTTTGCATTGGCATTAACGATAAGGCTATATGAGAAGTATGGAACCATAGAACTAGATGAAATCATGAAAATAAGGGGTGAATAGAATGAATATAGCTAGAAGCTTTCCTCTTGGAATCATATTACTTTTATTTATGGGTGCATTTATTATGCCTATGCTTAAGAAAAAGACCTATGCTAAAGTTTTTAGCCTAATGACATTGGGGATATCATCGTTACTATCGGTTATTACATTAACATATGTGAGCAGATATGGTTCGTTTTTTTATAGGGTTGGTCATTGGGATTCACCATGGGGAATAGAACTAAATATAGGTATTTTAGAAGCTATGATTTCATTATTATTTACCATAATAGCATTTTTAATATCATGGTATTCAATCTATACCGTTGAGGGAGAAATAAAGGATAACAAGATATCTTTCTATTATACCCTTATAAATGTACTGGTTGGAGCCTTGCTCGGTATAGTATATACAAATGATTTATTCAATGCCTTTGTTTTTATAGAAATAAGCACTATAGCTGCTTGCGGAATAATAGTTGTTAAGGATAAAAAAGAAAATATAAAGGCTACTCTTAAATACTTGATATTAAGCAGTGTAGGCTCGGGTTTAGTACTAATGGGAATAGCTTTTATTTATTCAATAACGGGGAACTTAAACATGACATTTATCCATAAGGAGCTTATTGTAAGCTTTATGTCATATAGGAATAGCATATTGATTGCACTAGGATTATTTACAATAGGATTAGGGGTGAAAAGTGCCATGTACCCACTTCATGTATGGCTGCCTGATGCCCATTCAAATGCCCCCTCAAGCTCAAGTGCAATTCTTTCAGCTTTGGTACTTAAGGCCTATGTGATTTTATATATGAAGATATTATATAGAATGTTTGGATACGAGATAATGGGGGGGTTCAAGGGATTACTGCTCATGGTTTTAATACTTGGCAGCCTAGGTATGATAATGGGATCAATATCGGCAATACTTCAAAAAGACATTAAGAGGGTAATTGCTTATTCAAGCGTGGCTCAAATGGGATATATATTTTTTGGAATAGGACTTGGTAATTCCCTGGGACTAATAGCTGCTATTTTTCATATGTTGAACCATGCTGTTATCAAATCAGCATTATTCTTGGCCGTAGGTTCAATGATAGAAAAATCGGGGGAAAAAAAGCTTGCAGGCTTAAGGGGTATAGGTAAGGAAATGCCAATAACCCTAGGTATATTTACAATAGGAGCCCTTTCCATGGTAGGTATACCTATACTTCCGGGATTTATTAGTAAATTTAATTTTGCAATAGCCAGTATCCAAGGAGGAAAAAGTATTTTTATAATTGTTATATTAATAAGCAGTTTGTTAAATGCACTATATTATTTTCCGATAGTCATTAATGGATATTTTGGTGAGGAAAATCTAGAAGGTAAAGAATTTAAATCAAAGGAAAAGACATTAAAGGAATTGATGCCAATACTTATCCTAATTATAGGGGCCCTATATTTAGGAGTCACATCAAATAAAATAATAGACCTAATCAGTAAGGGGCTAGAAATGTTTTAATAAACTAAGAAATCATTAACATTAACCTCAATCTTAATCTTAATTACGGAGGTAAAGAGCTTTGAAGAATTTTTTGATACTTGTTCCTATATTGTTTCCACAAATAGCTGCACTGACAATGACAGCCATAAAATTTAAAAATAGTAAAGGAAGAAATATATATATCGGAGCTGTTATAACACTAAATCTTTTATTTATCATAACTTTATTGTCTATTAATCAATCCATGGGCTTTCATCTTATTAAGATAAACAATCTATTGGATATATATTTTAAAATAGATAAGCTTGGGATATTGTTTGTTTTATTGGCATCTACACTATGGATATTTACGGCTTTTTATTCCTTCGCCTATATGCCCCACGAAGGAAATGAAGAAAGATTCTTTTTATACTTTATGTTAACATTAGGGGTTACTGTGGGAATAGGGTTTTCAGGAAACCTATTTACTTTATATATTTTCTATGAATATTTAACTCTAGCAACCTTTCCCCTTGTAATACATAGTGGGAGTAAGGAGGCACTTAGAGTTGGAAGAAAATATTTAACTTACTCCTTTGGGGGAGCCACATTAGCTCTTTTGGGGATTATTTTAATATTTACTTTAACTAATAGCGTAACCTTTGTAGAGTTTGGTATATTACAAGGCTTAGATTTAACCAATAAGGAGTTATTATTAGCAATATATATGATAATGTTCATTGGTTTTGGAGTGAAAGCCGCATTAGTACCCCTACATTCGTGGCTTCCAGCAGCAATGGTTGCACCTACTCCCGTAAGCTCACTATTACATGCTGTAGCAGTTGTAAAGTCCGGTATATTTGCTTTGATCAGAGTAAGTTACTTTATATTTGGATCAGAAGTTCTTTATGGGATTGGTGGAAACCATTACATCATCATATTGGTTATACTCACCATCTTGATGGGTTCATTGCTTGCTTTACATCAAGATAATCTAAAGAAAAGGCTTGCTTATTCCACTGTAAGTCAGCTGGGGTATATATTGCTTGGTATTGTTTTACTTAATAGAAAGGCATTAACAGGGGGACTTTTACATCTTGTTAATCATGCTGTAATAAAAATAACACTATTTTTCTGTGTTGGAGCAATATATTTTATGACAGGTAAAAAGTATATACACGAGATAAAAGGAATAGGTAAGGAAATGCCAATAACAATGGGATGCTTTGCTGTATCGGCAATATCATTGATCGGAATACCCCCAACCAATGGTTTTGTAAGTAAATGGTATCTAGCCCTAGGAGGCCTTGATGAAAATAAGATTTTATTTGTGGTCATTCTATTATTGAGTGCAATGCTTACTGCAGGATATTTATTACCAATAGTTATCACAGCATTTTTCCCAGGTGAAGAAAGAAATATAGTGAAGAAGGAACCACCTTTGTCTATGCTTATACCTATTATAATATTAACAGGAATAGTTATAATTTTAGGTCTATTTCCAAATGTTGTATTGCATTTGATAGAAGAAATTGTTAGAGCAGTAGTATAATCGAGAGCAAAATTTTAAGGGGAGATATAGGATGATATATAGAAATGCTATTCTAGTCATTTTGATTTTACCTATGCTTGGGGCCCTTATAGGATGGCTAATAGGTAGAAAAAGGGAAGGATATAGGGATACATTTAATATCCTGTTGACTGGAATAGAGTGTTTAATAATAAGTTTACTTTTCAAGAAAATAATTTCAGGCCCAGTGGAGGTCTTTATCCCAGACATCATGGGGATAGGATTATCCCTAAAGCTCGATGTTTTTAGATATATATTTATATGGGTGACTTCCTTGATATGGTTTTTGACCACAATATATTCAACTCAATACCTCATAAAGTATAAAAATAGAAATAGGTATTATGCATTCTTTATGCTTACCCTTGGAAGTACCATAGGAATATTTTTATCAGAGAATCTTATAAATCTATTTACCTTTTTTGAAATAATGTCATTTACTTCATATGCATTGGTAATACACGATGAAGATGAATATGCCCATGAGGCGGGAAGATCATATATTTCCATGGCAATAATCGGAGGACTGATCCTTCTTATGGGATTATTCCTTTTATATGACTGTCTTGGAACTGTGGATATAAGCTTATTATCAAATTCAATGAAGAATTTAGGTAATATTAAGTATTTAATATCTGCTTTACTGATAATAGGTTTTGGAGTAAAAGCCAGTATAGTACCACTGCATGTATGGCTTCCAAAGGCCCATCCTGCGGCTCCTACACCAGCAAGTGCGATTTTATCTGGAATACTTGTTAAAACAGGGATTTTTGGAATAATAATAGTAGTAAATATAATAATGGCTGGGGATATAATTCTTCCAGCTGTGATATTCATAATAGGTCTGATAAATATGTCACTGGGAGGGTTTTTGGCTGTATTTCAGAGGAATATTAAAAGGATACTTGCCTATAGTAGTATGAGTCAGATTGGTTATATACTGGTGGGAATTGGACTTATAGGGCTTTTAGGTGATCATAATTCCATAGCAATATATGGTACCTTGTACCATATATTTAACCATGCCCTATTTAAGGTATTACTATTCCTTTGTACAGGGATAATATATATGATACTTCATGAGCTTAGTATAAATGCCATAAGGGGCTTTGGAAAACATAAGAATGTACTCAAAGCACTATTTTTAGTAGGACTATTCGCCATAATTGGAATGCCAGGCTTTAATGGATTTATTAGCAAAACTCTTTTACATGAAGCCTTGGCAGAGGCCCATCACATGTACCATAATAGATGGTTTAGTATAGCTGAAGTAATATTTACTGTAAGCAGCAGCTTTACTGTAGCATATTTATTAAAAATATTTGTTACTGTATTTATGGAGGAAAACGAAAAATACAAAGGTCAATATAGGGACCATCTGAAAAAAAGAGCAATAGTTCCAATGATATTATTGAGTACAATTATTATTTATATAGGTATTAAACCTAGGGTGTTTTTAAATGTACTTGAAGGGACTATGGAAATATTTGATTCCCATGGACATATTGAGCCACATTTTTATAGTGCTGATAATGTTAAGAGTTCCATGATTACAATAGGCTATGGTATCATAATATATTTTGGGTTTATAAGGAACTATTTGAGAAAGGTAAAGCATGGAGAGCCAGTATATGTTAACCCCTCTTTAAGTTGGTTTAATCTAGAAAAGCATTTTTATATACCCGTAGGAGTATTCTTATATAAATCAAGCTCCATAATATTTAAAGTAATCGATAGGGGGGTAATTAACCTGGTAATATATATATCTGACACACTTAAAGCTTTAAGCGGAATTAAAGTAGTAGCTCCCCATAAAGCCTTTAAGAACTTTAAGATAAAAAAGCCAGAAATCCTAAAAGGAGAAGGTTATAAGAATGAATTTGCAACCTTTTCCGATATTTTATCGATTTTAAGATTTAATCTTAATAGCTTGATGTACTCAGTATTCATATTAGCTATGATGATTATAATTGTTTTGGGAGTTTTAGTTTTTTAGAATATAAATCATTTATAGCCATGGGACTATTTATCTATAGAGTTCCTAATAAAACAAGCTCACCTCAGTATAATATAGGTGGGCTCCTTTTATGAATACCGACTAGGATTATATAGATTATAGAGTATAAATATACATAAAATTAATATTAACAACTTATAAGCATTAGACTGATAATTATATGTGCGGTAGCCCCTATGAGAAGTCATATCACAATTATTAAGATTAGGGTTATTATCTGTATAGAACCTATCATTTGGGTTAGATCGATATCTAGAACCACGATTACCATTGGATCTATTGAATAAACCAAGTAAACTGATAAAATCAAGTTTATTATTAATTGGAGTTTCATTTTCATTATATTGATTGGATGGATTTTCATGGTCATACTTTTCTCTTAAACCATACTTATTACTATTATTATGGCCATTAAATAGGCTAAATAAATTATTGAAATTATGCCTATCATTTATATTAATCCTATCATATGGTCTGGATTCATTTTCTAAGTTAGGAATATCTATTAAATCAAAATCGTCATCGGGCTTGCTATAAAAATTAAGTAAGTAATCTAGGTCAAGCTTATCATTATAATTGAATGGATTATTTAAAGTATCTGGATTGGGTTTGTCTTCAGTAGCAGCCCTATTATTTATATTGGACTCAATTCCATAATCAGGTTCAGCTATTGAATCAACTGTTCCATCGTTTGGTTCATTGTATGAATCAAGCAGATGATCTAAACCCGGCTTATCCTTAGTATTAGAATTAATCCCATTCCATGGATTATCCATATTTGCTTTACTTACTGCACAGGGTTCATCAGATGGATTAGATTCATTTTTTAGATTAGGTATATTTATCAAATCAAGTTTGTCATTACTATTAGAAGCATCTATGGTAGGTTCGTTTTTTACATTCCCATTATTAGCTAAGCCAAGCTTGGGATTATTTGAACTAGTATCCTTTTTACTACTACAATAGGGCTTAATATTTACTTGTTGATTCTGTAATAGTTGAATTTCAAGGATAATAGACATATTATTATCTATTTCAATTATTTCCTTTATATCCGATGGGTTTTCCTTATATATGTATTTATACTGTTCACTAATTTTGCTACTAACCAATTCACAGAAGGGTTTTTTATTTAAAAATTTAATAGAATTCTGGTAATAATCTGATACATCCACAGATAGTAACTTGCTTTGCTCACAATATTTAGCCTCAGTGCTAGTAGAATCAAGTATAGATGGAGCCTTAGAGCCATTAAGTATACCAGTCTTAGTGCATTCAAAGGGTATATCTAGATTATAATATCTAGAATCATTATAGGGTTTTAAAGCATAATATATCTTTTTACGTATAAAACCATTTATAAAAAGTACATTGGGGCCTTGTAAAAACTTACAGGATGATATTAAAATTTTATTTTCAATATTATTGATATCATATGCTTCCTCAGGGAGTTTAATCAAATGACTGATATACAACTCAACCATAAGTACTGCCAGCAATACAGGGATATCCGATGATATTTCCGATGTAATAGGGCTTAGTGGAATGGATTTATTTTCACAGTTTTTTAGAACTGTACTTGTGATTTTGGGGGGATTAGCTTTATCACATTTGTGCAGGTCATTTTCTCGAGAAAAATCTGACCTAAAACTAAAGGGCCCAATGCCCTTGAGATCTTTATTAATAGTCAATTCCAATCACCACCCTATTGAAATATATTAGAAGATATCACATTTTTTCATCTATTACATAATATGAAAATAAAAAGAATTAGTTCAAGAAAAAATTAAAAATATAGGGTCTTTTTACTTTTGACCATATTTCCTTTGGGAAATGACATAAAAAAAGTATCTAGATAAAATCCAGATACTCTTAAGGTGGTAATGGTATGTTCCTTAGCTGATTTGTACTTGACGTTTTTGTAAGATTTTAAGTGTAAGGTATATAACCATTTTTTCTTCTATTTCTTTAAATAATCTTTCTTCAAATGGAGCTGAACCATAGATAGGTCTGCGATCTAGTAATTCATCAAATTCAACAATTCTACTCTTGATTAGCTCACAGAAAGGTAGCTCATTAAAGTACTCTGTACTTTCTTGGTTGAACTGTGAAAGATCGCCAGCTAGTAATTTTTCTTTTTCAGGGAAACCATTTGGTAATTCTTGCTCTCTAAAATATTCAAATTCTTTGCTTCTATTAAATATTACAGGTTTTGGCTCTGTACCATTGAAGTCTACTGGAGTTGTGCATTCGAAGGGAACATCTATTGTACAATGCTTAATATCTCCACAAACACCTTTATCGTTTGAGCATCTTCCCTTAGTAGAATAGTCTATGTTTTTACGAACAAAGCCTTTTATAAAGAGCATATTGGTATTTTGTAAAAGTCTACATTGAGTTATCTTAAGTCTTTTCTTAATAGTTTTTATTTCTAAAGCTGGCTCAGGCAACTTAATATATGAGCTAACATTAATTTGTATCTTAAGTTCTGCTAAAACAACAGGTATTTTTGCTACTACATCACAAATAAAGTCAAGATCTTCAGGATCGTTTTTACACGTTTCCACAGTTTTTCCATAAACTTCTACACATTTGCGAGGGCGACAACAACTATCTTGATCTTGGCCGGCAGTATCTATATTTACACCAGTAACAACACTGTTAGTTTCGTCAGTCATATAAATCTACTCCTTTATATTTTTTTAGAAATAGTAGGTGAGCATCCCATTTCCTATTCCCAGTAACATAATATTCAATTGTCCTATTTGTGTGACTTGTTTTAAAAAAATTTGGGCAAGTCTGATATTCTTTGTTTATCGAGCAAATTGCATAATTACTTTCTATAAAAACTATCTAATATAGGGATTTTAGTGTAGACTTTAATTTATACAAGTCCAAAATGTCCAGAAACATCGGATATTTTGCTACGTATAAATTAAGACTCACCCTAAACTCTCTATATTAGGCTTAGCCAAGTAAGAGTTATGCAATTTCCTGTATCTAGTTTTATGAGTTTATGATGGGATAAAGGGATGGGTTTTTTATGTTAGGCAGCTTATTTGGAAACAAGGTATTTTTTTGAAAAATTCATATGAATAAAAGGAGATTTATTATTTGTGAAGAAATAAAGTATGAACCTAATTAATTGAGAAAATTGCATAAGTACCTTCCGTAAAAAACATATACTATATATAGTTTTAGAATTCGCGAAGACATACCACCAAATATACTATATCTTAAATATTCAAATTAAGTATGATATTCGCATATGCAATTTTGCCAAGTTACGATTATTCAATTTCCTCAATTTATAACTTCAATTTATTTTTCAAATAATAAAAAGGATGGACTTTAAATGGAGAAAACAAAGGCTTTAATTGGCAAGAAATATAAGCATTATAAAGGCGGGATTTACAGGATTATAAATATGGCAATACATACAGAAACAAACGAAGTATTAGTTATATATCAAGGATTAGAAACGGGTAAAGTGTGGGCTAGACCCAAGGAAATGTTTGAGGAAGCTGTAGAAATTCATGGCAAAAGTAGGAATAGATTTCAAGAATTGAACCAATAAAATTGGTAATCTATAGAACTTATGTATAAATGAGGTGTTGATTTATGAAACGTATAGTGATGACAGGTGGAGGTACAGCAGGACATGTTACCCCAAATATTGCACTCATTCCTAGACTGAAGAAAATGGGATATGATGTTCATTATATAGGAACTAAAAAGGGCATAGAAAGAAAGCTTATAGAAAAAGAAGGAATACCCTATCATATTGTTAATGCAGGAAAGCTTAGAAGATATTTAGACTTAAAGAACATAACCGATACATTAAGAATTTCTCAAGGATTTATACAATCTTTATCAATAATTAGAAAATTGAAGCCAAGTGTTGTATTTAGCAAAGGAGGCTTTGTATCATCTCCTGTTGTTTGGGCAGCTTGGATGAATAGGATTCCAATAGTGATTCATGAATCAGACTATACTCCAGGATTAGCAAATAAGATATCCATTCCCTTTGCTCAAAAGCTTTGCTATACCTTTCCGGAAACAGAAAGATATATTCCAAAGGAAAAGGGTGTTTTAACGGGTATTCCTGTCCGTGAAAGCCTATTTGCAGGGGATAAGAGAAAGGGTATAGAAATTTGCAGATTCAGTAATGAAAAGCCTATTATTCTTGTTATAGGTGGAAGTTTAGGTTCAGAAGTTATAAATAAAAGCATCAGGGCAAATCTTGAAGTAATACTTAAAAATTTTCAGATCTGTCATATATGTGGGAAGGGAAATGTAGATAAAAATTACAAGGATATAAAGGGTTATAAACAATTTGAATATGTTAGTAAGGAGCTTCCCCATTTATTTGATATGGCCGACTTAATAATTTCTAGGGCAGGAGCAACGGTTCTTTATGAAATATTGGCCCTTAGAAAGCCTAATATATTGATACCCTTATCAAAAAAAGCTAGCCGAGGGGATCAAATATTAAATGCTGCCTCCTTTGAAAAACAAGGTCTAAGCTATGTTATTATGGAGGAAGAACTAGATGATAAATCAATTTTAGAAGGTATAGAAAAGGCATATAAAAATAGAAGAGATTATGTAAATGCTATGAATTCAAATAAAGCTGGAAACGGCATAGATGAAGTATTAAAGGTTATAACTAAATGTAGTAAATAGTATAGATTTCCAAAAGTTAAACTTAATTTATACATCTCAAAATATCCGATGTTTCTAGGGATTTTTGATGTGTATAAATTAACTGTTTAACTGGAATATCTATAATATAGGGATTTTAGTATAGATTTTAACTTATACAAGTCCAAAATGCCCAGAACCATCGCATGTTTGTCCATGTATAAACTAAAGTTTTGACTGGAATCTCTATAGAGCTGTCTCAAGGGTTTATTCTATGAGATAGTTTTTTTATTATATCCACAGTGGACAAGAAATTATACCTGCAATGTATTCTCAAGAATATCCTGTTGATAATGCATGAAATTGTGTATAAAATATAGAAAATGAGTATATTATCCACAGTTAAATTATATATACACATCGAAGAAAGATAAAATAGCGTAATAAGGAGTCTTTATTAATAGTAGGAGTGATAATAGATATGAACAATGTTATTATAACCATGGATAAATTTATCATAGAATTTGTTCAAAATCATATTCATAATCCTTTTTTAGATAAGATCATGCCCGTTATTACTTCCCTAGGGAATGTGGGATTAATATGGATTTTGATTTCTATAATTATGCTAACTAATAAGAAATACGGAAAAGCAGGGAAACTAGCCATATATTCCCTAATTATAAGTGCAGTTTTAGGTGAATTGATCTTGAAGAATGTCATATGTAGACCAAGACCCTTTATGGAAATTGAAAATATTAGTATATTGATTCCTAGGCCTACATCATACTCCTTTCCATCTGGGCATACGGCTTCTTCCTTTGGGGCAATAGCAGCATTTTTAAAGACCATTGATAGCAAGATAATTATAATTCCCTTGGTATTATTGGGACTATTAATAGCTTTTTCTAGATTATACTTATTGGTACATTATCCTTCAGATATACTAGGGGGAATTGTGCTTGGATTAATATCCGCTAAGATAGCCAGTAAATACCTTGTATTTAAAAGGAAAAATAGGGGTGTAGGCATATAGTTTAATATGATGGAATAGGATTTTGTAGGTGAGGAAATTGCATAACTCTTACTAGGCACAATTGTATAATATATATATAGATTTTTACATTATATGTAGTAGATAGTTTTTTGTAGAAAGTAATTATGCAATTTGCTCAAGTATTAAAAACTAATATCAATTTTAGCCTTGGGGGAGAGTGTCTTGAAAAAATATAAATTAAAAAATGGTAAAATGATAGTAGTTAGAGAAGGATATGGTGAGGATGCCAATAGGGTGGTCAGATATATTGAAAGGGTAGCTTCAGAAAGTGACAATTTGACCTTTGGGGAAGGTGAATTCAATACTAGTATAGAGGACGAAGCAAGGTTCATCAATGAATGTAGAAAAAGTAAAAATGCCTTGTTTTTGCTTGCCGAATGTGAGGGAGAAATAATAGGATGCTTGACATTTTCAGGAGGCAATCGGCCTAGAATAAAGCATTATGGTGAATTTGGTATAACTGTTTTAAAAAAATATTGGGGACTTGGAGTTGGAAAGATATTAATTAATTATTTGATTGAATGGGCTAAGACCTTTGGAACAATTAAAAAGATAAATTTAAAGGTAAAGTCAGATAATACAAAGGCCATAGCATTATATAGAAAGCTGGGTTTTGTGAAGGAAGGAAACATCTCAAAGTTCTTCTATTATGGAGGACGGTTCTATGATGTTTATGTTATGGGACTTGAAATAGATTAAAATAATTTGGTGAAGGTATAACCCTGGCTCAACCTATAAGTCTACCCAAAATTATTGAAAATAAATTTCCTATGATGGCGATATGGAGGATTCTAATGAAGAAGAAATTGTTGATACCTATTTTGATTTTAGTTTTATTAGTTACAATATATAATGTAAAGGAAAAGCAAGAAAAAAGAACACAAATCGAAAACATAGACAATCAAATACAAGCGTTATTTACTCCAACAATTAAAAATACCACTTTCATTATTGGAGATGATAAATATATACTTGTAATGGATAATGGAAAATTTCACAGTTCTATAGTTAATGGTGAAGAAGTAGATTATTTTAAAGCATTAGAAGGGGATACATTTATAGAGTTCTCAGTTTATAAAAACGAAGTGAAGGAAGAAAATCTAATAGGCTCTAGCTGGTATGGGCCTAGGGTTAGAAGAGATTCTTTGGAAAGTGATTTTTATATAGATAATAGTGAAGAGAAGAATATATTATTGTTGCTTTCAAGATTTAATGATGTGTATTATGACTATATCTATAGCTTAAATGAAAAAGAAGAGTCCGATGAAAAAAGTGGATATGCTAACTATGATGATGGTGATATTGAATATGATAAGTACGGAAAGCCTATAAAAGTAGGATATATAGAATATTATAATGAAATTTCATCAAAGGGCTTGGATTTGGTATTTGATACGGTTTTTAAAATGGATCCAGATGGGGAAAAACTAGATATAAATATTTCTGTGATAAATCTTCAGGAAGAAATAAAAAAACCATATATGACCAAGGAAAAATTAAAATCTGAGGGTAAAGAGACAACACTTTATTATCATAAAGAAGAAAACCATAATATGATGGAACACAACCTTGGGCCAATGATTATTGAATATGATGGTAAATTAAAACCAATTTGTTTATCTTGTACCTCTGTGCCATCTATATCACCGGATAATAAAAGTATTGCCTATATAACTCCCTTTGAATGGGAAGCAATTGGGGAGCTATATATATATGATATAAAGGATGAATGGAATAGAGAGGTTATAAAAGCAGAAGATATAGATGATCAAGATACAGTAAAGGTAGCTAAATGGCTAGATGATAGATATATATTGACGATTATAGGACTTGGTTATGGTACGGTTAGTGTGGGAGGAGATTTGTATTTATATGATACCGAAAATAGAGAGCTAAAGATGATTATCGATGCTGATAGCTTAGATAAAGCATTGCCTGAGGATCGTATGGAGATCATGGATTTTGATATCTTAGAAGACAATATTACTATGAAAATAGTTAAGCATAACAAAGAGTTTATGGAATACACCGTTGAAGAGAAAGTCCTAGGAAAGGATGAAATAAAAATAGACTAAAGATATATGGGGTGGGGAGAGATAAATGCTGTTAAAAAGGGATATGCTAGATTTTCTACATAAAGATAGAATAAAAAATGGATTGAGTCCACTAATAAAAACCCTAGGAGTTGTGTCCCTAGTTGGGTTTATGATGATAGTTTTTAGGGTTCTAAATGAGAAAAATATTAGGTTCGCTTTTCTAATATGGAATCTTTTTTTAGCCTGGGTTCCACTTTTTTTATCCCTAGGAATCAATCATATAAATAAAAATATGAAATACGGGGCTAAGAAAACAATATATCTGCTATTCTTAGGCTTTAGCTGGTTAATGTTTTTTCCAAATGCACCTTATATAGTTACTGACGTAATTCATTTAAGCATTTATAACTACTATCACAATATATCCGAGTATGCATACAATTTTAATACTGATTTCATGATTTGGTATGATCTTATCTTAATTATGCTCTTTATATTTACTGGGTATATAGTGGGTCATATTTCCCTATACAATATGCACAAAATAATTGAAGAAAAGCTTGAGAAAGTGGTAGGCTGGATATTTGTATGTATTGTTTCTTTTTTAAGCGGATTTGCCATATATTTGGGAAGATTCCTTCGCCTCAATAGCTGGGAAATGGCATCTAATCCAGTGAATCTAATTAAAGCAATATTGGCTAGTATAAACATAGGATCGATTAAGTTTACATTGATGTTCGGCTTTTTTATATTTCTAATATATATTGTTATGTATAATCTAAGTTTTTTAAAAAATGAGTAAAAATTTATTTCATTTGAATCCTTATGTAGGCGAAAACCTTCTTAAGGATCTTTTTGTTGAGGTCATTTTTCAGAGAAAAATCTGACCAAAAACTCAAGGGTTCAATGTCCTTGAGTTTTTTATCATAAAAAATTTAAATTTCTTGAAGGGATTTGTAAATACATTGCGTCTATATTATTAGAAAAGTGAGGAGGAACAGAAATGAAGGAAAAGAAAATCGGTATATTTACCTTGGCTGTATCTCTGATATTGCTAGGGGGTATATTTCTATTAAATAATTTCATTGATATCAATGTATATCATATTTTATCTATTGCTTGGCCAGTATTTATAATTTTACTTGGATTAGAGATCGTTTTTAGTAGAATCCTTTTTGGCAGTAAGGATGGGAGGATATCTATAAGTGGGAAAAGTGTATTTTTTATAATATTAATAGTTTGTATAACATGTTTTTTTTCAGTCTTTGATAGGTTTCCCTTATACATAGATATGGGGGGAGATTTTTTACCCATAGCATACAAGAATGAAACCACTGTAAATAAGGATATGACCATTGAGACAAAGGGCAAAAAGAAGTTAAAGATTATCAATGGATTTGGCGATGTTAATGTAAAAAAAGGTGATATAAAGGATATCAAAGTAGATATGATGGTAAGCATGAAACATAACTATGAAGAAGAAGAGGCTCAAAAGATAGCATCCAATATGCTAGAGGTTATAAATGATAGTGGAGACACTATAAAGATGATAAATAAGAGGGATAAGTATACCGCTAATAATGAAGTAAATAATTTAGAGGTAAATCTAGACATCACAATACCCTATGATATGGAGCTGGATATAACCAATAAATATGGAGAAATAATGGTGAATGATTGCTCTAACTTAGCTGTAATAAGTAATAAGCATGGGAATATCTTCATTGATACTATAAAGGGAGATGTAGATATAAAAAATTCCTATGGGGAAGTGGAAATAAAAAATATAGATGGAAATGTGAATGTAGAAAATAAACATGGAAAGGTATTTGCAAATAATGTAACAAAGGATATGGACATAGATGTTGAATACGGAAAAATTAAAGTGAATGAGATAGGTGGAAATGTTGAGATAACTAATGTTCATGAAACCATAGAGGCAGAAAAAATAGGTAAAAATCTAACTATTGAAAGCAGGTATTGTAGAATAGATATAGATGGGATAAAGGGGGATTTAAATATAAATGGAAAACATGGAAATATCCTAGGTAAAAAGATAGATGGTGGAGTAAAAGTAACTAATGAGTATGGGAGTATCAAGGTAACTGAGACAAATAAAGCCATAGATATTAGGAATAAACATGGTCAAATAATATTTGAAAGTGATAAAGTAATAAGTGAAAAATTAGAAATTGAGAACCAATATGATAGAATTGATATACGGTTACCTAATAATCAAGAAGGTAAATTCCATGTATATTCAAAGCATGGACGAATAGGTAGTGATTTTGATTTAAATATAGATAAGGATAATAGTGAAGAAATTATTAATCAAAGCATTGGGAACAAGAGTGTAAGTATAGATATTAAAGCTACTAACGGGGATATAAGAATAGATAATTAGACAAATATAATTATTTAATTGTCTCAATTGATTGGGCTGAGCATGGTGGTGATTTAAGTGAATGAAAATGACATAATAATAGAGGTACAGAAGGGGAAAACCGAGAACTTTAGTATGTTAGTAGACATGTACAAAAATAAGGTTTTTGCTTTAGCCTATAAATTTACTAATGATTACAATGAAGCACAGGATCTATCCCAAGAAATTTTTATAAAAGTATTTAAACATATACATGGGTTTAGGTTTGAATGCAGCTTTTCTACTTGGATATATAAAATTGCCACCAATAAGTGTATAGACTATAGGAGAAAGAATAAAATTGGGGCTTTAAGTTTTAATGAAGAATACAATAATAAAATAACATTGGATAATGAATCAAAATCAGTTGATAAGTCACCGGAGGAGATAATCATAACTGATGAGGGACATAGGGAAGTGCATAAAATTATACATGATCTGCCGGATATATATAAAACAGTAGTAGTAATGTATCATATTAATGAATCATCCTATAAAGAGATAGCCCAGACACTGGATATTCCAGAAAAGACAGTTGAAACTAGGTTATATAGGGCTAGACGATTATTAAAGGAAAGGCTTATTAAAGCAAATATGGGAGGTGAGATAGGGTGGAATGTGAAGAAGTCATAGGAAAGCTTGATGCATACCTTGAAAATCGATTAAATGATATTGAAACCCATAGGTTAGAAAAACATCTGGAAAGGTGCATAGAGTGTCAAAAAGAGTATGAACAGCTCAAGGAGATATTTGATATTCTTTCTGGCCACCCTACCATATTACCTCCAGAGGACTTTACAGTTAAAGTAATGAATGCAATACAGCCTACAATAAAACAGAATAGGATAAGTCCTATGATAATGAAAAAATGGGGTATAAGCTTTGTTGCAGCCGGATTATTGGTTTTTGTACTGAATACTTCACTGGGCTATAATATTCAAGATATCTCAAGTTCCATGTATAAGGAGCCCTTTTCTGTAAAAAGTCAAATATCAAACTATGTAAAGAAAATACCTAAAGGTTTTATCAATAATTACAAAAAATTAGAAATAAAGCTTTTTGAAAATAATAAATGAGGAAATCATAATACTTAAAACAAGGAGGGAGCATGATGAATTGCAGTATACACCATGATAAAGAAGCAAGTTTTAGATGCTTTGAATGTGGGGAAGTGATTTGTAAAGAATGTGCAACAGAAATGAATGGAAAGATAGTATGCAAAAAGTGCTTTGAGAAGCAGAGGACTAAGGCCAATGATAATTCTTTAGATATTGATAAGTTTATTGATAAACCAATAATAAATAATAGATATACTGGAAAGTATAATTCTTTTTGGGCCTTTATATTTTCATTAATCCCTGGGGCTGGGCAAATGTATTTTGGATTAATGAAGAGGGGTCTTCAGATAATGCTACTATTTATTACACCCATGTTTTTAGGAAGTATGTTATACTCAACTAATGGAGTACTAGTACTGCTTAATTTTATAATTTGGTTTTATAGCTTCTTTGATTGTCAACATATAAGAAGAGCAATTAATGAAGGAGAGGCACTTGATGATACACTTATTTGGGATATAAATATTCAGGGAATAAATTATAAGCATGTAGGTATGGGATTAATAGTATTGGGAGGCTTAACTATATTAAATAATGGATTCTATAGGTTATCTGACTATATCCGTACTAACTATTCAAATGATATATATTATTTTTTTAGATTTATTAGACAATCAAGCTTTCCAGTACTACTTATAATAATTGGAGTATTTTTACTAAAGAAGGCTAAAGCTCAGAAATAAGATTGGGGGTAAGGGCTGTTTCTAAATATATTTAGGAACAGTTTTTCTTTATTTGGGAAGGACGATTGTATATAAAATAGAATAATACAAAATAGAAATATAGAAAGAGGGAATATAAAATGGGTGAATTAAATAAACTTCCAAACATAGGAAAAGCCTTGGAGAAAAGGCTAAATGAAGTAGATATAGTTACAAAGGATGAACTATTGAGCTTAGGCAGTAAAGAAGCCTTTAAGAAATTAAGAGAAGTAGATGGAGGAGCATGTCTTAATTCATTATGTGCATTGGAAGGGGCAGTTCAGGGAATTAGATGGCATTATTTACCCAAAGAGGTTAAGAATGATTTAAAGGAGTTCTTAAATTCTCTAGAGGTATAGAGTAAATGAGTATGGATCAAAGAATAATATTGCTGTAAATCATCCATAATTAGAAATAAGAGTAAACATATTCATAAAGGTATCCAAAGGGAAATCTCAGTGTTAAGTTTTGTTATTTGAGGAAATTGAATAAATCTAACTTGGCAGAAGTGCATACTATATAGGGATTTTAGTATAAACTTTAACTTATACAAGTCCAGAATACCCAGAACCGTCGCATATTTGTACATTTATATGAAAATCAAGGGTTATAAATAGGTTGTATCTGGAATATTAATTAAATATAGTACAGCTTCATATGAATATATAAAATAAGTTTGGAGGGATGGAGCTTGTTAAATTTATTTAGAGTTAATGGTAAAATTAACTGGGCCGCTTTGATAATTAGTATTATTATCCCATTATTGGTAGGTTTTCTTAGCTCATACTTTATTATGGATTCGTATCAAGCCTTTGAAGAGCTAAACAAACCCAGTTTTGCACCGCCGGCTTCCCTTTTTGGGCCTGTTTGGACAATATTATATATACTTATGGGTATAGCAAGCTATAGAGTTTGGATGTATGGAACGGATAGACAGGATGTAAGGAGTGCCCTTCTATTTTACGGATTACAGCTGGTATTTAATTTTCTATGGCCTATAATTTTCTTTGGATCAGGATTAAGGGGGCTGGCATATATTGAGATAATTATATTGCTAATACTTGTAATAATAACCACATTCAAATTTTATAATATAGACAAAATCTCAGGATATTTATTAATTCCATATGTATTATGGGTTGCATTTGCTTCTGTATTAAATCTGTCAATATGGTTATTAAATAGATAGAAATACTTGAAATACATTGAAAATATGTGATAAGATATAGAAAAGAAGGATGAAGGAGGTGTGAAGATGAGAGACAAGATTTTAGTTGACCATTTTTTGGATAAACTACCAGCTAATTATAATATAGCATTTACTTTGTTAAACCAAGGGGGTAGTCCGTCCAAAATTGAATATTATGTCAACTGAGATCAAGTAATTCATCTTTACCTAACTAAAATCTAAATCGGTTATTAATCCAGGTAGGAGTTTACTTGCCTGGGTTTTTTTAATGTAATCTTACTATAGAGAGTTCCAAGTAAATCTTAATTTATACATAGGAAAGTATCCGATGTTTCTAGGGATTTTTGATATATATGAATTAAAGTTTTGACTGGAATCTCTATAATAATATAGTATGAGAAACTTTATCAATGCTCGGGTAGGTAGTTATTCACTCGAGCATTTTTTATGTTTAACTTAAAAGAATGATCCAAAAACTTGGTACTTGGAACATATAACCTGCAACTTAAAGGAGGAATAAAAATGATAGAAATCGCTTTAAAAAATATTCAAAAGTATTATGGTGCAAATAAAGTGCTTAGGGATATAAGCTTTGAAGCCCTTGGATCAGATAGAATAGGAATATTAGGGAGAAATGGAACTGGGAAAACTACAATTTTCAAGATTATAGCTAAACTAGAAGGTTATGAAGAGGGTACTTTATCCATAAGAAAGGGTGCCAACATAGGATATCTAGATCAAATTCCAGAGTTTCCCAAGGATTATAGGGCAATGGATGTACTGAATGAAGCATTTAAAGACGTTCTAAGAATTAAGGAGAAACTAAGAAGTCTAGAGAATGAGATGATCAATCTACAAGATCAAGAGCTAGACAATATAATGGGAAGATATGGGGAGTTACAAATACAGTATGAAAGTCAAGGCGGATATGAGATAGAAGAGAAGATCAGTAAGATATGTACGGGTTTGAAGATTAATGAAGAGTTTAAAGAAAGACTATTTCATACTTTAAGTGGTGGGGAAAAGACCACCATCATGTTGGGTAAAATATTACTTCAAAATCCAAGCATACTTTTACTTGACGAGCCGACTAATCACTTAGATATAGCTTCTGTTGAATGGCTGGAAGAGTTTTTAAGGGATTATCAGGGAACAGTGCTTATAATATCCCATGATAGATATTTTCTCGATTCAGTAGTAGATAAAATAGTGGAAATAGAAGATGGAAAGTCAAATATTTATAATGGAAATTATTCTTATTATATACAGGAAAGAGAAGTAAGGCTGGCTCAGCAGATGGAAGCATATAAATCTCAACAGAAAAAAATAAAATCCATGGAAGAAGCAATTAAAAGATTTAAGGATTGGGGAAATCGTGGGGATAATGAAGATATGTTTAAGAAAGCAGCAAGTATGCAAAAAAGAATTGATAAGATGGAAAAGATAGATAGACCCATTGTGGAAAAGCCTAATATGAAGCTTGATTTATCCACAAGCTCTAGGTCCGGAAGGGACGTTATAGAAATAAGTGGATTGACAAAAGGCTTTGATGATAAAGTCCTATTAAGGAATCTGGACTTTCATGTTAAGTATTCAGAAAAGGTGGCTATTTTAGGAAAGAATGGCTGTGGGAAATCCACACTCATAAAGATACTATTAAATGACATAAAGGTGGATAAAGGACAGGTGAAAATAGGATTGGGGGTAAAGATCGGATATCTTCAGCAGGAAATAGAATTTAGTGATAAAGAACATACTATTATAGAGGTTTTCAGAGAAGATTATCCAGTATCCGAAGGACAGGCCAGGGGAATACTTGCAAGATTTTTATTCTATGCCGATGATGTATTTAAAAAGGTAAAGAATTTATCGGGAGGAGAGAAGGTAAGACTAAAGCTGTGCATCCTTATGCACAAGGATATAAATCTCTTAATACTAGATGAACCTACCAATCATCTAGATATCGATTCCAGGGAGATGCTAGAAAAAGCCCTTGGAGATTTTGATGGGACTATAGTATTTATATCCCATGATAGATACTTTATTAATAAAATAGCCCAAAGAATAGTGGATTTTAATGATAAGAAGCTGGTGAATTATGTTGGAGATTATAATTATTATAAAGAAAAAAAGTTACAAGAAACATTAGTTAGAAACACAGGGTCTAATAAGAATAGGGTAAAGAAGGAAAGAATTAGACATAAAATGACTAAGGATGGTGGTAATAATAAACTAGAGGGAGCGGTTAAAGCCTTGGAGCAGGAAATTGAAGCCCTAGAAAATCAAATTGAAACTCTAGATGATCAGTTGGCTAATCACTCCCATGATTATGAAAAATTAGCAGGTATTCATAAAGAAAAATGTGATTTGCAGCAAAGCCTTGATAGCCTATTGGAGGAATGGATAAACCTAAGTTCATAAAGAACAACATCACCATTTATTATTTAACCATTATTATGTATAATTAAATAGTATTAAAAGCACATAAACTATAAAAAAATTAAAAAAATATAATTATAGGATAAAATAAATATTAGGAGAGATAAAATGGCAAAATTTGAACTTATGGCTACATCAGCCTTTGGAATAGAAGCTGTGGTTGCTAGGGAAATTAAGGAGTTAGGCTATGAAAATGTTGTAGTTGAAAATGGAAGGGTAACATTCACGGGAAATGAGGAGGCAATATGTAAATCTAACCTATGGCTTAGATGTGCGGATAGAGTATATTTAAAGGTAGGGGAATTTGTAGCCACAACCTTTGAGGAGCTTTTTCAGCAGGTAAAGGCATTACCATGGGAAAACTATCTTCCCATAGATGCTAATTTTCCGGTGAATGCAAAATCAGTAAAATCCAAGCTTTTTAGTTTGTCGGATATCCAAGCAATTTCTAAGAAGGCTGTAGTTGAAAAAATGAAGGAAACCTATATGCAGGATTGGTTTGAGGAAAGCGGAAGCAAGTATCCTATAATGGTATCTATATTGAAGGATAAGGTTACAGTATCAATAGATACCAGTGGGGCTGGACTCCACAAAAGGGGCTACAGGGAAGTGGGAAGTGAAGCACCTCTAAAGGAAACCTTGGCAGCGGCAATGATAAAGATAAGTAGATGGCGTCCCGATAGAGTTTTTATTGATCCATTTTGTGGTTCGGGAACTATTCCCATAGAAGCAGCTCTAATAGGAAGGAATATAGCACCTGGGCTTAACAGGGGATTTATTTCAGAACAGTGGGATATAGTTCCTAAGGAGCTATGGAAAAAGATAAAAAAAGAAGCCTATGAGGCTATAGATCACGATATAGAGTTAAATATCTCAGGATACGATATAGATGGTAGAGTAACTAACATAGCCATGAACAATGCCATTGAAGCCGGAGTAGATGATTGCATCCATTTTCAAAAAAGACCCGTAGGTGAGCTTAGCTCAAAGAAAAAATACGGATACATAGTATGTAACCCACCCTATGGGGAGAGATTAAGTAAAAAAAGAGAGGTAGAAAGGCTTTATAAGGAAATGGGCAAGGCCTTTGGGAACCTTGATACATGGTCATATTATGTGATTACCTCCCATGAAGGCTTTCAAGAATCCTTTGGCAGAAAAGCCGATAAAAATCGAAAGCTTTACAATGGACGTATCAAATGCTATTACTATCAGTATTTCGGACCAAGACCGCCTAGGAGAAGTGAATAGTATATATGAAATAGAAAGTAACCGGTTTTTTTGATTTTAATGTATTGATTAATTGGATTTTTGGAACTCAAAGGTAGGCGGCAAGAGTTTTAGGAATATCTCCGAATATAGTTTTTAAGGCAAAATATATAGAAGCAAACGAACCGTCCTGTTGCTTCTATGATTTAATATATCCTTTACTATAAATTAAAGAAGCCATTTACGTTTCCTTGACAACAATCTGCTAAATTGATTAAATTTGCAAACTAATATTATATATAAATATGGTGGCGATTATAATGATAACTTTTTTACTTAAATCGGTTTTTGCTGGTATCATTACTCATATAGTATTAAACTATGTTAATGGTATTTTAAAATTCAAAGAGAAAATTTATGATAAAATCAATGACATTATCTTAACAAAAATCGTCCTTGCTTTTACTTTAGTAGTGCTTTTTAGCATATTAGTGGGAGGGGCAACGGTAACCATTTCATTTTTTTTAAGCTATAATTTATAGTAGGGGTGATACCAGCGAAACTGTAACCAGGGGCAAAGTAGATATTATATGAACTCTACTTTGTTTTCAAGAATCAAGGGGACGGTTCGTTTGCTTCTTATCGAAATACATAGAGTAGAATGGAATTTATGAAGACAATCACAATACCTAGAACAGCGAGGAGAAAGAGTAAGATAGGAATAAATTATATAATATTTAGAGGAATAAATCATCTGGATATTTTTCTTGAAAAGGATGACTTTGAACAATATATCTGTAGATTAAAAAAGATATCTAAAAATATGAGTTAGAGATATATGCATATTGCCTTATGGCAAAACATGTTCACTTATTAAAGTGAAAGAGAGATGATAATTATAAAGGTGAAAAAAATTGAAGGAGTAACTCAAAGGCAGGCGGCAAGAGTTTTAGGAATATCTCCGAATATAGTTTTTAAGGCAAAATAGATGGAAACAAACGAACTGTCCCCTTGCTTTGGGAAATCTTTTAGATAATGCTATAGAAGCCTGTGAGAAAGTAGCGGCGCCATGGGGACTGTCCCAGTGGCAAAGCAGAAGCTTAAACTTTAAATTACATAACACCAAAAACGACTCTAAAATGAGTCGTTTTTACTTTTTTTGACAATATACATACCAAATACCATGTTTCATCGACCACTTTTATAAAAGCTATTGAAAATATTTGAAAAACGAATAGAATAAAAGACAAATATGGAATTAAATGGTGAAAAATGGAATCAAAGGGACGGTTCGTTTGCTTCCAAACAAAACACATGATATACTAGAGTAAAAAGCCACGAGGAGAATCACAATGCCTAGAACAGCAAGGAAAAAGAGTAAAACAGGAATAAACCATATAATATTTAGAGGAATAAATTATCTAGACATCTTTCTTGAAAAGGATGACTTTGAAGAATATATTTACAGATTAGAAAAGATATCCATGAAATACGAGTTGGAAATATATGCATATTGCCTCATGACAAACCATGTTCACTTATTAATCAAAGAGGGAATAGAAGATATTTCGGCTTCACTAAAAAGACTAGGTACAGGATATGCCCAGTGGTACAATAAAAAATATAGAAGATGTGGACATGTATTTCAAGATAGATTTTTAAATGAACCAGTAGAAGATGATGCATACTTACTAACGGTATCCAGATATATACATATGAACCCCGTAAAGGTAGGAATGACCCAAAAACCAGAGGAGTGGAAATGGAGCAGTTGCAGAGGGTATTATTCTATAGACATACCGAATAGTATACTGAAGAGAGATAAAGTATTAAGCTGCTTTTGTGATGATAGAGAAAAAGCAGTAATGGGATATAAAGAATATATGAAGCAAGAAAATAACGACAAATGTATGGAATATAGAATATCAAAGAAGAGTGATAGTGAGGTATATGAAGCCCTTGCTTGTTTAATGGAAGGGATACCAGTACATAGCCTAATGGCACTGGAAAAAAGAAAAAGAGATATGATAATTGCAAAGGCAAAGAAAATAGAGGGAGTACCCCAAAGGCAGCTAGCAAGAGTTCTAGGAGTATCTCCCAATATAGTTTTTAAGGCAAAATAAATAGAAGCAAACGAACCGTCCCCTTGCTTCGCTGCGAATACTGGAGATATAATACAGGCAGTAAGATATGGGGTCCTTGGTATGCAGGTGAATATGCTGATCCTGATTGGATTAAATTATAGTTATTTAGGAGGATTTTTTTGAATACATATACCATTATAATTCTTAATATTAGTTTATCTACGCTATGGTATAAATTTATAGAGAATAGAATAACCGGAAAAATCCAATATTGGAATTGTAGGTTAAAGCAAATTTTATTGCAATTACCGTCTGTAATTTATGTAATTAATATAAACTTAAAAAATAAAAATTTACGTGAAGTTTCTATTGGAAATAGTTATGTGATGATGACAATATGTCTTCTCATTACAGTATATATGATTTTAAATTATTATAAGAAACACGAATAAATTAAATCATATATGACAAATAGACCCAACAACAGATGCACTATTGTTGGGTCTATTTAAGTGTCATGCCAATAATAGGCATAGAATTCAGTATTTATGTTGTATCTACCCCAACAATCATTTCCCAGTTTCACGATTTCGGAAACTATTAAAATTGCTAAATTATTTTTTATAATAGTATAGATTGTTTTGGGAGGTAATCATGGGGAAGCAATTAACTTTAGTCTTATTCCTCCTATTTTTTTACATACATCACTATCCCATTTCCCTTGATGAAATATACAAAAGTTCTTCTTAGATTCCTTCTATACATTGTTTCAATAATAACACAAATATCTATATGACTTTTAGGTGTGTCAATGCCTACAGCATAACAATCCAGAAGAATTATTTCTTCTGGATTGCAATAAGAAGCTAAGTGACATTAGTCTGCCGTCCCCTTACTTTTGTCCCCTTGCTTTGTAAATTGTACTCCTTGTTTCTGCACATTGTACCTCAAATGTATTTGTTGTATAATATAATATGACATAACAATATTTACCCAATAACCTTAATATATGGGTTTTAATTTGAGAGGTGGAATGTATGAAGAATCCTTTGATTATGACTCCCGGACCTACTTATATCCATGAGGAGGTTAGAAAGGCCCTATCTATGGGAATTACTAATCCTGATTTGGATTTAAATTTCTATGAATTTTATATGGAAACATGTGAGAAATTCCAAGAGTTATTAAACACCAAAAACGAAGTACTTATATTAAGTGGAGAGGGGATATTAGGCCTAGAAGCCGCTTGTGCATCCCTCATAGAACCAGGGGATCGAGTGCTATGCATTGATAACGGTATTTTTGGTAAGGGTTTTGGAGATTTTGCACAGATGTATGGGGCGGAAGTGGTTTATTTTGAATCAGACTATAAAAGAATGGTGGATGTGGAAAAACTGGAAGCGTTATTAGAAAAAGATCATAACTTCAAGATGGTGACACTGGTTCATTGTGAAACTCCATCGGGGATTACTAATCCAATCCACTTGATTTGTCCATTGTTGAAGAAATATGGAATCATATCTGTAGTGGATTCAGTATCTGCTATGGGTGGAGAAAAGCTATTAACCGATGATTGGGGAATTGATATTGTACTTGGAGGTTCACAAAAGTGTTTGTCTTCTACTCCAGGATTAACGATTATGAGTATCAGCCAAGGGGCTTGGAATAAAATATTAAATAGGAAAACGCCAATAACAGGATTTTATTGTAATCTTGCTAATTGGAGAAATTGGTATGAAGAAAAATGGTTTCCATATACACAACCAATAAGTGATATATATGGTTTAAGGGCTGCAGTGGAAATGATACTAAATGAAAAAACTTCGTTAAACAGACATGAGAAGATTGCCAAAGCCGTTAGGAAGGCTTTAACCGAAGGTGGATTAGAGTTATATCCCCTAGATGGTTTTTCTAATACGGTAACTACAGTAAATATCCCAGAAGGGATATCCTATCAACAAATCTTTGAAGGTATGGTTAATGAACATAATATTATGATCGCAGGAGCCTTTGGATTTTTAAAGGATAAGGTTATCAGAATAGGTCATATGGGACAAAATTGCTATGAAGAAAAATTATATTTAACTTTAAAAGCATTAGATCAAGTATTGAGGCAAGTTGGTATAAAGCTTAAAGGAGAATTGCATAAATTATTTGTATCTAATATTGAGGATTAATGATATAAGGCAGTGTTAAAACTTGAAATTCAATACTGACCTTCCCACGTTTATCCTATATATTTAATATCCTATGAATATTCCTGTAACCCATAGTCTTATATGGATCATAGGAATATTTTTTACTTTAGAAGAAAAATGCTATTTATCCTTGTGTATATTATGCAATGAATTTATAAAGTAACAGCTTTTATATCTCTATTTGTAGTTTTTGTATAATTTTTTCTGGGTAAACATATATATAAATAAATTTATATATATTATAATGATAGTATGCAAAGGGAAATCTAGTAAAATTAAGGAGGGAGCATTACATGAATATAAGTTACAATAATCTGGATAAGAATATTTCTTTTGAAGGGGTTATATTACCCTATTTTGAAGATCATTCAGTGAATTATGATGTGTTAGGGATTTTAGATGGTAACAAACTACCCATGGAATACTTAAAGAATAAAGAGTTATTTTCAGGTAAGAAGGATGAGACATATCATTTGTGCTTTTCTAAGGATAATACGGCCTTAGAGGTTGTGCTAATGGGGCTTGGTAAGAAGGAAGAGCTAACGGGACATATTCTTAGAAAGGCAGTGGCTAAAGGCTATAAGGCTTTAAAGAAAAAAAAGGTAGTAAATATAGGTGTGTATTTAGAAGCCGTAAAAGAGGGACTAAAATGCAATTATGCCATGGCTAGGAATACTGCTGAAGCTATTGTTATGGCAGATTATAAATTTGATGCTTACAAAACAGATAGGAAGGAAGAGTTATTAGAAGAGGTTGTACTGCTTTTAAATGACATCGATGAAGAGTTTAAAAATGGTTTTAATGAAGGAATCAGTTTAGGTAATAACAATGTTTTTGCAAGGAAACTTGTCAATGACCCTGCCAATATACTTACACCGGAGGAACTAGCTAATAGAGTAGTTAAGCTTGGAAAAGAAAAGGGTTTTGATACAGAAATCTATGAGCTAGACAAAATCAAGGAATTAAAGATGGAATCATATTTAGCCGTTACTAGGGCATCAGCAAAACCGCCGAAATTTATAATCATGAGATATAATGGAAATCCTGGAGGAGAGACCCTAGGCTTTGTTGGTAAGGGACTTACCTATGATGCAGGTGGACTTTCTATAAAACCAACAAGCGGTATGGTAAATATGAAAAGTGACATGGGAGGTGCCGCTGCGGTCATAGGTGCAATTGGAGCCATTGCAGAAAACAAATTGAAGGTTAATGTAACAGCTGTGGTAGCAGCTTGTGAAAATATGATATCCGGCGATAGCTATAAACCAGGTGATATTATAGGTTCCATGGGAGGTAAGACCATTTTTATAGGCAATACAGATGCAGAGGGTAGACTTACATTAATAGATGCTATGCATTATATTGTTAACCATGAGAAAGTAAATAAAGTAATTGATATTGCAACTCTTACGGGGGCAGCAATACATTGTTTGGGAACTGAAGGTACCGTTAGTATTGGAAATGATGACGATTTCTTTGGGCTGGTAGAGGAAAGCTTTAATAAGGCTGGAGAAAATATATGGAGAATGCCAATCTTTGAAGAATACAAGGAGCTTATTAAACACTCTGAGGCAGATTTAACTAATACCGCGGGTAGTCCAGGGACTATTACAGCAGGTATGTTCATTGGTGAGTTTGCAGGGGACCTGCCTTGGGTTCATCTAGATATCGCTGGAACTGCTATGGCTAAAAAGGAGAAGGCGTATATTTCAAAGGGTGGAACCGGTGTAGCAGTTAGGCCTCTATACTATTTAGCTAAAAAAATTGCTGAGTAAAATCCATAAATTATAATTAAATGATTATTCTAAAAAAGTCCCCATGGAAATTCACATGGGGATTTTTCATTTAATTGGGCAAATTGTATAATTACAATCCTCAAAAACTTACTACTACATATAGTCTTAAATGCCCTGGAGGCATACCACATTTATTATGCAACTTAGCCAAGTTAGAATTATGCAATTTCCTCAATTAATTAAATGAAAAATAAATTTTAATTCTTTGAGGTTTATATTATAATGTTTGTATTGGGCATATGAAAAAATAAACAAGTTGGTTTACGAAGTGATTTTGATTATTTTCTGGGCATTACGTCATGGGCATACTCACTGTATATAAGGGATAAAGTAACGACGGAAGGAATCAAAAAGACGAGTAAGGTGATTAATTTATTTTTTGAATCTATCTTATGTTATAAAACTATAAAATTTTATTATATTTACAGGAATTGAAATATTTATATAGAATAAATAGGATAAGAGAACAATTGTTTTCTGTTCTTAATATGTGTAAAGATGGAGAGAGTGGTATGGAAAAAATATTAACCAAAAAACTCGAAAGACAAAAACGATTTACTGAAGATATATTGGCGGGGATGATAGACCTTGTAAGGGTGGTAGATAAAAATAATAGGATCATATTTATAAATGATCCCATGAAGAATTTGTTGGGAGATGTAAGGGGCGAAATGTGCTATAGAGCCTTGGGAAAGTGTCGTAAATGTGAAACCTGTATAACCGAAACCACTATAAATCATGGTAATATAATTAATAAAGAAGAGATTGTAGGAAATAAGATTTTTTCTGTTGTCAGCTCTCCTATACGTGATGAAAATGGAGAAATATATTGTGCTGTTGAGGTTTTTAGAGATGTCACCGAAAAAAAAGCAATGGAAAAAACCATACTTGAAAAAAATCTCAAAATGAAAAGCGATCTTGATTTCGCAAAGAAAATTCAACAGAGAATAATACCAGAGGATGGAATATATAATGATATGATAAAGATATATTCAGAATATATTCCAAGTGAAATTTTGGGAGGAGACGTTTTCGATATTATAGATATAGATGAAGACAATATAGGTATATATATAGCTGATGTGGCGGGACATGGAGTAACAGCTTCAATGATAACAATGTTCATTAGGCAGACCTTAAAAAACCTAAAAAAGGACGCCCTTGATCCAGTTCATACTCTTAATTATTTGAATTGCAGATATAAAGAATTGAATCTAGATGATAATTATTATCTAACTATATTATATGGCGTATTTAATAAGACCACTTCCACCATAAGGCTCGTAAATGGTGGCCATAATTGTATGCCCATAATTATTAGACAGTATGAAGCCCAAGAAATATTTTTACCGGGACTTCCCATATGTACCCTTTTTGATAAAGTAGAATGTAACGAGTGTAAAATTGAACTCAGCAGTGGAGATAGGGTGCTTTTTTATACCGATGGAATAAGTGAAGCAAGGAATCCTGAAAAAGAAATCTATTCCGAGCGTATTTTAGATATTTGTTTGGAAAATTTAACAGTCTCTAGTGATAAATTAATAGATACTATTATAGACGATGTGAAGGACTTTTCAAATAACAATTTAGATGATGATGTAGCTATAATGATGATGGAAATGTCGTAATTACAAAAGCTGTTTATGGTGTTTTTGTAATATATGTATATCCTCATTTTTCATTCCCATACTTTTTCTATAAAGTTTACTATCATTCCCAATATTTTCATTATTTGACTCGGAAATATTTATATAAGGCATATGGAAAAATAAACTAGTCATCTTACTTGTTTATTTTTTTCATTTGCATAAAACCCCATATTAAGTTAATCTGGGCTAAAACTTAGAACTATAAATACGTATTTGATATATGTTATAATAAAAGCTAGGACACACTGAGTTTTGAGGAGTGAAGATCTTGGCTAAAAGAAGAAAAAGACTAAACAAGACTAGATTTCTAATATTTTTACTAGTAGTTGCTTCTATGATATTTGGAGTAATAAAGTTTACTCAGTTTTTAATCACTACCTTAGGTAATAAAGGTGTTAACTTTAAAAGAGTAAATACAATTGAATATATAAAAAGAAAAGATGAAAACAGAAAAGTCTATATAGAAAGCTTTAATCAATATATTTTTAAATTTGAACAAAAAAAGCTCCATGCATATGACAAAAAGGGGAATATGCTATGGGAAAAGACTTTAGATATTGACAAGGTTATTGTAAAGGGAAATAAGGATAATATAGTGGTTGTCGACTGTTTTGGTGGGAAAATGTATTATATAGATTATGAAGGCGAAATTAAAACAGAACACAACTTTGGAAAAGAAATAATGGATATGAAAATTAATGATAGCGGTTATGCTCTTGTCATGCTTCAAGAGGAAGTAAGTGTATTTAATTCCCATGGAGAATCAATCTCAAATTTTACTATTCCTAATGGAGAGGTTATAGATGGAGATTTATCTCCTGACAATATTACTATAGCACTTACAATATTAGTCGCTGAAGAAAAAAAGTTTTATAGTAATATTTTATTTTATTCACTGGAAGGAAAGGTTTTAGCCGGTAAAAAGTTTGACAATAATGTCATCAATAAAATATTTTTAATTAGTGATAAAAGCTTGCTGGTTTTAAGTGAAAATAGTGTATTGATGCTAACCAGCGAAAATAATATTCTTTGGGAAAAGAAATTTGAAGAGACTTTAAATAGAGGGAAGCTAGAGGATAATGAATTACTTGTATTAAATCTTGTTATGAAAAAAAATACCATAATAGATACAAAGAATAAAAACATTATAGGTGGGCTAGATTTAAATGGTAATATTTTGTATAAAATCCCTGTTGCAGGAGAAGTTCTAGGATTAGATACTATTAATGATCGAATTGGAGTTTTTACAAATAGAACTATATATATAATTGATAAAAAAGGGAATACGATTTTAGAGAAAAAGATTAATAAGGACATAAAAAATATATATTGGATTTCTAAAGAAAATCTCTTGGTAATCTATAAAGACAAACTAGAGGTAATGGAGATTGATTAGTTAAGATACTTATTTTTTCATGGGCCTTATAAAAGCGAATATCCATAGATTAGGGGGACAAACCAATGAATTGGATGGATATAAGTGTAATTATAATCATTGTCATTAGTGGACTAAGGGGATTAAGTATTGGTCTTGTATTATCTTTTTTTAATATAGCTAGTTATATAGTAGCGGGTATTATTGCAAAGCTGTATTACTCCTTTGTGTCTGTACTTATAATAGAAAATACTAATTGGTTTTATAGGATACAGCAATTCATAATCAAAAATATGAAATTTTTAGCAAAGGACAGTCTGCAAAATCAAGGTGCCACCAAGGAGAATATCTTTGAAATGATGAACCTGCCAAAGATATTTGAAAAATTATTTATGAAAAGTGATGCCTTTGCACAGTACAGTGAAGGATCGTTATATAATATCAATATCTATATATCAGAGCTTATAGCTAAGGTGATCATAGATTTATTGAGTATAATAATAATTTTTATAATAGCTAGAATTGCATTAAATATATTAAGCACTGTGTTAAATGGAATAGCGTCACTACCAATTATCAAGCAGTTTAATAGATTGGGGGGACTTATATTTGGATTTATAAAAGGAGTGTTGATTGTTTTTATTCTTGCAGCCATAATGATTCCCATTGTCTCAATTTCTCCAAGTTGTTTTTTGGCCAATGCTTTGGAAAACTCAATCATAGCTAAATCCTATTATGATCACAATGTCCTTTTATACATGGTTAAAAGTATTGTAACCTATGGTGGAAGTCAAATGGTGAATAGCTTTTAGGTTTTAGTTTGTATAAAAAAATTTTATGCAAAGGTGTTAGATATAAATAAATATTATAATAATAATTTTAAAAAACGATTATGTGATACTGGATTTAAGTATTATAATAATCATATGAACACAAAATAAGGAGGATAATACTATGAAATTTGAAGTAGATGCAAGGGGGATGCAGTGCCCTAAACCAGTTATAGAAACAAAAAAAGCAATGGAAAAAGTAAATGAAGGTACTATAATTACTATAGTTGATAATGAAATAGCAAAGGAAAATGTATCTAAGTTAGCTAAAAGCCTAAGCTATGATGTAAATGTACAGGAAGTAGATGGAGAATATCATGTAAATATTTATAAAGGGATTTTGGAAAATGACTTTATTCCAAAGGATATGAGTTCAACTAGAGATTTGGCAATATTAATAGGTAAAGATACTATGGGCGAGGGATCAGAGGAGCTTGGGAATGTCCTTATGAAGGGGTATTTTTATACACTAACTGAAGCTAAACCATATCCTAAGTCAATACTATTTATAAATAGTGCAGTTAAGCTTACTACAGAGGGATCAGAAGTGATAGATCATATAAGAAAGCTTGAAGGAGAAGGTGTAGAAATTCTTTCATGTGGTACATGTTTGGATTATTTTAACCTAAAGGATAAACTAGTAGTAGGTGGAGTTTCTAATATGTACACCATAGTAGAAAAGATGAATGATGCAAAAAATACTATTAGAATTTAGAAGGAGTAATTAGATTGGAAAAAGAATTTTATGTCATAGCTTTTGAATCTACCCATTATGCGATTATGGTTGAAAAGAAATTAAAGGATAACTATAATATTCAAACTATACCCACGCCCCGTGAAATCACTGCAAGCTGTGGATTATCAATAAAGTTTCAAGGGGAAAGCTTAGATGGAATTATAGAAGAACTAATTAGCCAAGAGATTAATAGGGATATGTTGAATATATACAGAATAGAAAGAACTGCTAACCATAAAAAAGCTGAAAAAATAAATTGGGGGTAATAGATTTTGGATACAAAAGTAAAACAAGTGTTTTCGACCCTAACTACAAAATTTAGTGAAAGTTTAAAAGCCTTTACGGATCCAGAGAAGCTATCGAATATATTAAGTGACATAATCATAATAATAGTCATATTGGTAGGTACTAAGATAGCTATTAAAATTATTAAAGCATTGATTGATAAATTTTTTGCTGAAAAGGACAAATTTAAGCTAAGGCTTGAGGAAAATAGGGTCAACACCTTAAAAAGTATATTAAAAAGCTTAGTGACATATATTATTTACTTTGTTTCATATGCTTCTATATTTGAGATTATGGGCATCCCTATTAAGGCACTGATAACTGCGGCTGGAATAGGAGGACTTGCTATAGGCTTTGGTGCCCAAAACCTTGTTAAGGATATTATTACAGGCTTCTTTATATTATTTGAAGACCAATTTGGAGTAGGGGATTATATTGAAGTAGATGGGAAAACCGGTGTTGTAGAAGAGATGGCACTGAGGATAACAAAAATAAGAGATTTTAGTGGAGATCTTCATATAATTCCTAACGGTGCTATTAATAAGGTCACTAACAGATGCAGGGGTAATATGAGGGCAAAGGTAGATATGAGTATAGCCTATGAAGAAAATATCGAAAGGGCTATAGAGGTTTTAAATAAAGCTAGTAAGCAGATAAAGTCAGAGAGTGATGATATCATCGAGGGGCCTATAGTTCTAGGAGTTACAGAATTTGGAGAGTCCGATGTTGTTATAACAATAATATCTAAAGTGAAACCAATGTCCCAATGGGCAGTTGAAAGGCTTATGAGAAAGAGATTTAAGGAAGCCTTTGATATGGAAGCTATAGAGATACCTTATCCAAAGAGAGTGATTTATAATCAGGCTATGGATACTTAGAACTTATAATTATAAATGTATCCATCTGATGGTGCATTTGACCTTAGGAGGTTTATATTCTATGCCAATGGATTTAAAAGTAGGGGATATAGTTGAGACCAGAAAACAACATCCCTGTGGCAATAATAGATTTGAAATAATGAGAACGGGAATGGATTTTAGAGTTAGGTGTTTAAAGTGTAATAAACAGATTTGGATAGCTAGGGCCAAGCTTGAAAAAAGAATAAAAAAAGTGGAAAAAGAGAATGAATAAGGTATGTAAAAAAATAAACAAGTCAGATTACGAAGTGATTTTGATTGTTTTCTAAATACTCAATTGCGAGGATATTCATTGTAGGTAAGGAATTGAGTAACGAAGAAAAAAATCAAAAGCACGAGTAAGACGACTAGTTTATTTTTTGAATCTGCCTAAAGTATAATAAAATTTACAATCTTCAAGGAGTCATAAATACCATTTCAAAAAAATTCAATATTTACAAAAAAATGAAAATTATCTGCAAACCCTATATGAAAAATGCTATAATATAATTAGTGGGTCAACCCTTTTCCCGATATTCAATAGATTTTGGAGGTGCTTTTTATAATGGCAATAAAGTATTCTGATCGTATGGAGGGTATTAAGGCTTCGGAAATCCGTGAGCTATTGAAGCTTACTGTTAGACCAGAGGTTATATCCTTTGCAGGTGGATTACCGGCACCAGAAGTATTTCCTGTTGAAGAAATGAAGAAGGTGTCCTTAAAGGTTCTAGAAGAAAGTGGACAGCAAGCACTTCAGTATAGTCCTACAGAGGGATTCCCTCCTTTAAGAGAAAAGATTGCTAAAAGAATGGAGCAGGTTGGTGTTTTTACAGCCCCAGATAATATTCTGATTACAAATGGTTCCCAACAAGGACTTGATTTCAGTGGTAAAATATTTTTAAATCCCGATGATATTGTTATTGTTGAGAGTCCAAGCTATTTAGGAGCAATAAACGCTTTTAAAGCATATCAATGTAAATTCCTTGAAATACCAACAGATGATGATGGAATGATCATAGAAGAGTTAGAAAAGGCCCTTAAGGCCAATGAGAATATCAAGATGATTTATGTAATTCCAGATTTCCAAAATCCATCGGGAAGAACATGGTCATTAGATAGACGTAAGAGACTTATAGAGATAGCAAATAAATATGATTTACCTGTTGTGGAAGACAATCCATATGGAGAATTAAGATTTGAGGGTAAAAGATTGCCTTCAATCAAGTCTCTGGATACAGAGGGTAGAGTAATATTCCTTGGTACATTTTCTAAAACATTTTGTCCTGGACTTAGGATAGGTTGGGTATGTGCCAGTGATGAAGTACTAAATAAGTATATCCTAGTTAAGCAAGGTGCAGACCTTCAAAGTAACTCTATGTCACAAAGAGAACTGGATGCTTTCCTGGAGGTGTATGATTTAGACGAGCATATAGAAAAAATCAAGAAGTTATATAAGGGTCGTCGTGATCTTATGCTCAAAACAATGAAAGAGCATTTTCCAGAGGAAGTAAAATATACTCATCCAGAGGGTGGATTATTTACTTGGGCTGTATTACCTGAGCATATAAATACAAGGGAACTTATGCAAAAGGCCCTTAAAAGAAACGTCGCATTTGTGCCAGGAGGCTCCTTCTTTCCCAATGGGGGTAATGAGAACACAATGCGTATCAATTACTCTAATATGCCTGAGGAGAGAATCGTTGAAGGTATTATAATATTAGGGGAAGTTATTAAAGAAGCCTTAAGTATAAAATAAAGCAATTAAAAGCTGTACCCTTTGGTGCAGCTTTTTGGTAATTTTCAACAAAAATATATAATTATATTTTTGTTGTTGAATAAATTGTAATCTAATGATATAATCTAAAGTTGTGAATATAAAACATATTCTCTCTGCTCTGCTTGAGTAGGGCCACAAAGACCATAGGGAGGTGTAAAAGATGAGAAAGTATGAAGCGATGTTCATATTAAGACCAGATCTTGAAGAAGAAAAGAGAAATGAGTTAATCGAAAAATTTAAAACAATCATTTCAAATGATGGTGAAGTTGAAGAGTTTAACGAGTGGGGCTTAAAAAAGTTAGCCTATGAGATTAACAAGCTTAAAGAGGGCTATTATGTACTAGCTAATTTCAAAGCAAATACAGATTTGCCTAAGGAATTAGAAAGAAATTTCAGAATTTCAGACGATGTTATCAGATATATGGTTATCAATTTAGAGGCGAAATAAAAAGTGTAAAAACAATAAGGTGGGGATTAAATGAATAGTGTAGTTTTAATTGGAAGACTTACCAGAGATCCTGAGCTTCGCTTTACAGCAGGTAGCGGTAAAGCAGTTGCCACCTTTTCTATTGCAGTGGATAGACCATTTTCTAAGAATAATGAAGCAGATTTTTTCAGAATAGTTGTTTGGGGAAAAACAGGTGAAAACTGTGCCAATTATTTAGCAAAAGGCAGATTGGTTGGTGTACAGGGTAGACTTCAAAATAATAATTATCAGACTAATACAGGCGAAAAAAGATATTCAACTGAAGTTGTTGCAGATAGAGTAGAATTTCTAGAATGGGGAAATAAAAGAGAAAATAATAATTTAGATCCCCAATTCCCAGACTTCAATGATGGTGCAGATGGATTTCAAGCTATAGAGGACGATGATGACGTTCCATTCTAGGACAAGGAGGGGAAATTAGTGAGAAGAGGAAGAAAGAGAAAAAAGATTTGTAGCTTTTGTGCTAACAAAGTTAAAGAAATAGATTATAAAGATACTAAGTTTTTACAAAAGTATGTAACTGATAGAGGTAAAATTCTTCCAAGAAGAATAACTGGTAACTGTGCGCATCACCAAAGACAGTTAACTACAGCTATCAAAAGATCAAGAATTATGGCATTATTACCATTTACAGTTGGTGAATAAAAGAGATATACAAAAGAGGAGCAATATATTGCTTCTCTTTTTTTATATCAAGGAAATTAATAGATTTTATGGTAATAGCAAATATTACCATAAAGGTGTGGTATAATAGTAAAAACTAGGTTATATCATGGAATTGATATAATTTTGGATTATATATACATATCCCATGTATATTTGTTATAATGTATTAGGGAGGGAATAGTATGTCCTTTGGTGATAATGGTATAGATATTACAAAAAATATAAAGATAATAGAATGGCTAAAGAGTGAGCTGCTTTCTTCTATAGCGTCATTATTTGAGCTGCTAGTTAGAGGAATCAAGGGGAAGCAGGAAGCTATAGCTGATATCCTTGCTAATATTATTTTAGTTACCTATGTATTGGGAAGAAGACTGGGTATAAGCTATTCCAATTTGGATATGCGTGTCGATGATAAAATTAAACTAGGGGTTTTAGAAGATCATAAGGTTGAGAGCTGGTTCGGAGATCTATCAAGCTTAAAAAAACATATGGATAGAAATAGTAAATAATAGAAGCTTAGGGAGTGAATATATTTGAATACACGAAACAAAACTAGTGCAATGGTTGAATCAGCCTTGATAACAGCAATAGCCGTTATTTTCACTTTAGTCAGTATGTATATACCTGTTTTAAATGTATTATTAATGTTTCTACCGGCTCCTTTCATCGTAATTGGGGCAAAAAATGGATTGAAATATAACATACTGTCACTTATAGCAGCGGGGATCATGATAGGTACTTTTACAGGACCATTAAGAGCAGTGATATTTTTAGGAACCACTGGATTATCTTCGGCTTTTATGGGATATATGATTCAGAAAAAAAATTCATCCAATTTGATAATTCTTGTTGGAACTATTGCATCCATAGTAGGCATGATAATTAACTTTGCATTGATGCCTAAAATCTTTGGCTTCGGGCCTTTAGAAGCCTTAGAAAATACATTTGTTCAGGCTAGGGAAATGTATAAAGGATTCTCCGGATTTCCTGGTATAGATCCTGCCCAGCTGGATCAAGTTTTGAATGTTCTAGATCAAATGAAAAAGCTTGCTTTATTAGTATTCCCGTCTAGTATAATTGTTGCATCTGTAGTAACAACATATATAAACTATATTGCTTCAGGGGCCATTTTAAGAAGGACAGGCTTTGATATACGAAAGCCAAATAAATTATCCCATTTTAGGCTGCCGGCCAATTTTATGATGGGATCATTGGTAATAGTACTTTTGACTTATTTAGCAAATAGATTTAATATTGTCAAATCTGTTGCTTTAAATTTTAATATGATGCTTTTATTCCAAGAGATTTTTACACTACAAGGACTTGCAGTTGCTAGTTTCTTTTTGGAAAAAAATAATTTGGGTAATGGATTGAGAAGAACCATTTTAGTATTTGCCTATATTATACCGATTACAAGGGGTATTTCATTTTTCATGGGACTAACTGATGTTGTGCTTAATATAAGAAAACTTGAGAGCTAAGTTTGGAGTGTAATTATGAATAATAAAAGATTTCTTAAAATCTTGATGCCCGATACTAGGATTTATCTATGGATTATTGTGGTATTGGTTATGATTATATTTATTTATAATCCATATGTGGGAGCTTGTGGGATAGTTTTAATGGTATATCTAATTTATCATAATTGGAAATCCAATCATATACGTAAAAATAAATGGAAGAAGTATATTGAGAATTTATCTACAGAGATTGATTCAGTAGCAAGGTATTCCTTACTTAATTTACCCATACCCTTAACCATAGTAGAATTTGATGGAAATATATCATGGTATAATTCAAAATTTATCGATATGATGGAAGAGAAGGATATATTGGATAAAAATATAGAGGATATTGTACCTGCCATTGAGATCAATAAGCTTTTAGAAGAAGAAAAGGAAAAAATCAAAGATATAAAAATCAAGGATAAAATCTATCAAGTTCGTTACAATGTAGTAAAGCTCGATAATGAAAATGAGGAAAGATATATTATAATGTTGTATTGGATAGAAAATACTAATTTTTATAATCTAAAGACAAAGTATAATAATGAAAAACCCAATATAGCATTTATCCAGGTAGATAATTATGATGATGTTTTGAAAAAAACTGAGGAAGAATATAGACCTTTAGTTACTGCGGAAATAGATAGAAACATAAATTTATGGGTTTCAAGAATGAATGGATTAGTAAAAAAATATCAAAAAGATAAATATGTAGTTGTTTTTGAAAATAGATATCTTGATAATTTAGAGGCAAAAAAATTTACAATATTAGATGATATAAGGGAGCTTGATCTAGGAAATGAAATTCCACCAACACTAAGCATAGGTGTTGGTGTTAATGGGAAAAATTTAAGCCGTTTAGAAGAATTTGCGTCATCGGCTTTGGAATTAGCCTTAGGTAGAGGTGGAGATCAAGCTGTAGTTAGAAAGATAGATGCCTTTGAATTTTATGGTGGAAAAACTAAAGCAGTAGAAAAAAGAAATAAGGTGAAGGCCAGAATAATTGCCCATGCTTTGAGACAATTAATTGATCAAAGTAACAAGGTAATAATAATGGGTCATCAGTCTCCTGATATGGATAGCTTTGGTGCAGCAATAGGAGTATATAGGGCTGTAATCAATAGAGGGAAAAAGCCATACATAGTTATAAATGGAGTAAATGCAGCTATTGAAAATGTATACAATAAATTTAAAGGTAATGAAGAATATAAGTTTATAAGCAGTGATGAGGCCCTAGAGATTTTTGGTGAGAAGGATTTGATTGTGGTAGTAGATACCCATAGACCTAGCTTTACTGAGTGTCCAAGGCTCATAGATAACAGTGATAGAATAGTTCTTATAGACCACCATAGAAGGGGAACAGAGTTTATAGAAGATACGGTTCTTACCTATTTAGAACCCTATGCATCATCGACCTGTGAGCTTGTTACAGAGATTCTTCAATATATGGAAGCTAAAATAAATTTGGAAAAAATAGAAGCCGAGGCAATGCTAGGTGGAATAACTGTTGATACCAAGAATTTTGCCCTTAAAACCGGTGTAAGAACCTTTGAGGCGGCTTCCCTATTAAGAAGAGCTGGGGCAGATACCACAGAGGTAAGGCAGTTGTTTCAAGATGATCTAACTACATTTATAGCTAAGGCAAATGTGGTTAGAAATGCACAAATAGTTAAGGACAGTATAGCTATATCAGTATGCGATGAGAATATTAAGAATCCTCAATTAGTAGTTGCTCAAGGTGCAGACGAGCTTTTAAATATAAGAGGGATAAATACATCCTTTGTAATTGGAACTAAAGAAGATAATATAGTATTTATAAGTGGAAGATCTTTAGGTGAAATAAATGTACAAAGGATATTAGAAAAATTAGGGGGTGGAGGACATCTTACTGTAGCTGGGGCACAGCTAAAGGATGTGACCACCTATGAAGCAAAGAATATGCTAATAAATGTGATTGAAGAATACTTGGAGGAAGGTGAGAAGTAATGAAGGTAATATTACTAAAGGATATCAAAGGAACAGGGAAAAAGGGAGATGTCATCAATACAAGCGATGGACACGCAAGAAATTACTTGATTCCAAGGGGCTTGGCTAAAGAAGCAACCCAAGGTAACATAAAAAGTCTTAAAGCTCAGAAGGCATCTGAAAAGAAGAGACAAGATAATGAAGTAAATGAGGCAAAACAGCTGGCTGAAAAGATTTCTAATATAACGCTTAAATTTAAGAGTAAAGCAGGAGATGGGGGTAAGCTCTTTGGATCAATAACCACTAAGGATATAGCTGCTAAATTAAAAAAGGATCATAAAATAAATATTGATAAGAGAAAAATGGTTTTAGATGGACATATAAAGGAGCTAGGAGCCATATATGTGGAAGTAAAGGTTTATCCGGAAATAAGTGCAAAGATGAAGATTGAAGTTACAGCTGAATAAAAAAGTAAAAATTACATGATAATTCGATAATATTGTAAAAATTACATAGAAATAGACCTAATGAATTAAATCAATTCATTAGGTCTATTTCTATTGTATTGATTTTAAAGGAATTTAGAAACTTATGGACTTTTAAGGATTTTGGTACAATTCTTGCTACTTATTTTAAGTAATAGATATCATAAAGAATTATAGGGATTTTATATAATTATGTTTGGAGGGAAAGGATGGTGGATCTAATCTTATTTAAAACTGAAAATTATCGATTAGTAGTCAAACAATCGGATATATTGTTGGTCTTAAGCAAAAAGGAAAAGTTTTCAAATGACCAACAAAAAATAAAAACTTTTAATGAGATACGGGATATTCGACCTATAAATAGGGAATATTCAAATGCCACACAATTTATATACTTTGATGGAGATCAGCAATTAGAATGCTTGGGTGTTTCTGATATCCAATATTTTGAAGACTTCAATGAAGATGATATAGTTCATTTTCCAGAAAATGAAAGTCGTGATGGTATCATAGGGTTCATAAATACAGGAAAAGACATAGTACCCATTATAGATATTTTAAGCTTCTCATTTCGATGGATAAACAAATCAAAGGGCTATAACTATGGGTCAGTGGAATCTTCTTTAATAAGGGAATAATATTATTACTAATTCTATCTAATGGATATCTAATAGGTTTTTATAGGAGGAGAGCATAATATGAGATTAAAATTACAGGGTAAATTGCTTTTTATAATTATAGCATTACAATTAATATTTGGTGTAGTAACAATAGTGGCGGCAAAGAATGAAATAACAAATGCTGCAATTTATGAACTTAATAAAAAGCTCGATGGAGATTTAAATCTAGGCTATAGCTTGCTTGATAATAAATATCCAGGAGATTGGATGATAAAGGATGAAAAGCTTTATAAGGGCGATATATTAATTGGAGATGGAACACTAGAAAATGGAAATTTTGAAATCGTAGACGAAGTATTAGAAAAAACTAATTCAGTTGCAACAATATTTATGAAGAATGAAAATGTCAAATTAGAAAATAAAGATGGATATACGGAGGCTCCCTATGTAAGGGTATCGACAAATGTAAAAAAATCCGATGGTAGCAGGGCCGTGGGGACAAATCTTTCTGAAAAGGTTGCAAATAACATTGAACAAGGAGAACATTATACAGGGGAAGCAAATGTGGCAGACAAAATATATGAAACCAAATATAAACCTATTAAGAATAAAAAGGGAGAAGTTCTTGGTATATGGTTCGTTGGGGTAGAGAAAGATGACATTGACCAAGGAGTAGGTAAAATGATCTTTCGTTTTGCCATCATTAGTATGGTCTTTATCCTCATAGGTACCATTATTTCTACAGCATTTATTAGAAATATGGTAAAGAAGATAAAAAATATAGTATCTACAATGGCAGAGGTGGAGAAAAAGAATCTAAATGCTTATTGTGAGGTGAAATCAAATGATGAGATAGGTGATATTGCATTAAGCTTAAATAATCTCACAAAAACATTTAGAAACTTAATACAAACCTTTAGCAATTCATCTAGAACGGTAACCGAAACTTCGGGTTTGCTATCGGATATTACTGGTCAGACAGTGACCGCCATAGATGAAGTGGCAAGGGCAATAGAAGAAATCGCTAAGGGCGCTGGAGAACAGGCGAGGGATATGGAGGATAGCACCTATAAAATAAGTGGGTTAGCAAGTGAGATAGAGACTGTGGCAAAGTCGGCTAAACAAATGAATGATATATCCGATGAAGCAAATGAAATTAGTAATAGTGGAATAAAAATAGTGGAGACCTTAACACAGAAATCAAAGGAAACTAATGATGCTACAATGAAGGTAAGTGGTAGTATATTAGAGGTAGATGCAAAGGCTCAAGAAATAGAGAGTATTATAGGAACTATCGGTCAAATAGCTCAGCAAACAAATCTGCTTGCCCTAAATGCATCTATTGAAGCAGCTAGAGCCGGTGAATATGGTAGAGGATTCTCTGTTGTTGCAGAGGAAATTGGGAGCCTTGCTAAGCAATCGGAGCAGTCTGTAAATGATATCAATAATATTATAGAAGGAATACAAACACAGTCTAAAACTGCTGTAGATACAATGACCGAGGCAAAGGATATCGTAGAAGAGAATAATAAAATAGTCGATGAAGTTGGAGCAATGTTTAATAATATAATTCATTCTGTAAAAAGACTAACTGAAAAAATTAGTGAAATAGAAAAATATAGTGAAAGCATGAACTATAGTAAGGATGAAATCGTGGGTATAATAGAAAATTTATCGGCTATATCTGAGGAAACTTCAGCCTCTACCCAAGAAATTTCAGCATCCACAGAAGAACAGGTGGCTTCTATACAAGAGATCGCATCATCAAGCCACAATTTAGCAGAAATGGTTAAGGGACTAGAAAGGGAAATAAATCAATTTAAGTTGTAATATTTACTTACAAAAAATAAACCAGTCATCCCACCGGTTCTTTGGATTATTTTCTAAAGCCAGTACAAATTAGTACTGGCTTTTTTGTGAGTCTAAAATTATAAATAGAAAAAATGGGTAATTATCATTAGTTACTATAACAAAGTATTAATATATTGTATAATTATAATAGATTAAACATGTCGAATAATGACACTTATTGTAGTGCTATATATTAGGCTGAAAGAGATTGATATAGGTAACCACCTTTAAATTTTATTTAATTCTATTGTTGGTGACCTTTGAATGATAGTGTTGATAATTGGATAAGGGGGGACATAAGTGAAAAAAGTATTCATTGTAGACGATCATAAAGAAATCACAGATTTGTTACAAAAAGTGCTTTGTAAAGAAAATCTTGAAGCCGTAGGATTTTATAGTGCCGAATCGGTTATACAAGCATTGAAGGAAGACTGTCCGGAAATAGTTCTTTTAGATATTCAGATGCCCGATATGGATGGAGTTGAAGTTCTAAAAATAATAAATGAAAATTATAGTGAAGTTAAGGTCATAATAATGACCGCTTATGCGGAGAAATATAAATCTAAGTTTTTTTTAGAAAATGGTGCCGTAGATTTTATATCAAAGCCCTTTAAACTTAAGGATATAAGAAAAGTAATATGGAATGTTTTACAAAAAGATAATGGATTCAATAAAAGACTTCAGCAGGAAAAAGGCAAAATCATAGGTAAAAGTCCGAAGATAAGAAGCTGTATAGATAAGGCCTTAAAATTTTCTAATAGTGATGCACCTATATTGATTTATGGAGAAAGTGGTACGGGAAAAGAGTTAATAGTAGATTCTATACATTATAACTCCATTAGAAAACATAGTAACCTTGTCAAAATTAATTGTGCAGCTATCCCCGGTGATCTATTGGAAAGTGAGCTTTTTGGCTATGAAAAAGGAGCCTTTACCGGTGCTACCAACACAAAGAAAGGTAAAATTGAAGAAGCAAATGAAGGGACTTTATTCTTAGATGAAGTAAGTGAAATGGATGAAAAATTACAAACCAAATTGCTAAGGGTTCTTGAATACAAAACCTTTGAACGTTTGGGGGGAAATAAACAATCGTTTTCTGATTTTAGACTTATATGTGCCACTAATAGGGACATAATGGAAGCTGTGAATAAGGGCGGCTTTCGTAGGGACTTGTTTTATAGGATAAATACATTCAATATAGACTTGCCTTCCTTAAGGGAGAGAAAAGAAGATATACCTTTACTTGTAAATTATTTCATAGATATATTTAGACGAGACTATGTCACCTGTGTGAAAACCATAGATAAAGAAGCCATAGAAGCACTAAAAAAACATGATTGGCCTGGAAATATAAGAGAATTAAAAAATGTGATGCAAAGGATTATATCAATAGTAAATAAAGAAAATATTACCAAAGAGGATATCGACGCTTATTTATTATTAGCAGAAGACAAGAATAACAGCCCACAAAATATTGACAGCAGCGCCATGATCAGTTTAGAACAATTGGAAAAGCAGCATATAACAAAGGTTTTGAAAGGGGTTAGCGGTAATAAGGACGAGGCCATAGGAATTTTAGAAATAAGTAAGAAAACACTATATAATAAAATCCGAAAATATAATATCAAGATATAAAAATACATAAGGCTTTAGTATAAAAACTTTATAGAGGTGAAATTCCATGTTTCATACATTTTTTGATAATATGATCCTACTTATTGGGGCTTTTTTTATAAGCATTAAATTAGTGAACCGTGTTGATAAAAAAACAAGTGGTTATAGACCTAATATTTGGGCATCTTCTATTCATGCCAGTCTAATATCGGTTTTAATTATGCTCAATTCATATATGCACAAGGGAATGGTTTTTGATATAAGGGGTATACCGGTTTTCCTTGTTTCATATTTATATGGGTGGAAGGCTGGACTTATATCCTGTATTTTGCCTACAATATTTCGCTATTATATAGGAGGTTCAACAATTTGGCAAGGTATAGCTATGGGTATAATAATTCCTGGTATGGTTGGGTTCATATTTTATAAACCTAACAAGAATAATGAGAAATATAGATTGTTCAGTATAAAGAGGATACTTATAGCTTACTTAATATACTGTATAATTCGATTTTTCTTAATGCCATTTATTATACCCGTTTCCTATTCCCTATGGTTAATGCTAAATATAAATATGACAATTGTATCTTTGATTTCATTACTTTGTATTGTGCTGATCATAAATGATTCCAATAAAAATATGCTATTAGGAATAGAGATGGATGAAAAGCAAAAAAAGATTGAGAAACTCAATAGTGAACTTTTTAATTCAAATAATACATTGATATCTCTTTTGGATGTTATGCCCGTGGGGATAATAGTTTGTGATATAAAGGGTAATATTATTTTGACAAATAAAACGTCTACCAATATACTAGGTAAAAATGCAAATAGATTGGGTGGAAGGCTTGCCAATTCCCAGGAAAGGGCATATTTTCTTCACGAGCTAGATGGCACTGAGATTCCTTTAAAGGAATTGCCATATTGGGAGACTATTGAGAAGGGAAGGGTTATAAAGGATATAGAGATGCTTTTGCGAAGGAAAGATAAAAAAGAAAGAATTATCATAGTATCTAGTACTCCTATACATGATGAGAATAATAAAATAACCAATGGGGTAATAGTACTAAACGATATAACCCATCTTAAGATTATTGAAGACACCCTCCGTGATGGTCGGAAAATAAGTGAAGCATTTTTAAATGGGATAACGGAAGTACTGATATTGGTAGATAGAAAAGGAACTATTTTGGAACTGAATGAAACCTGTGCATCAGCGTTTAAATTAAAGATTGAAGAAGCTAAAGGCTTAAATATCTTTGACCTTTTATTACCAGAGCTAAAACAAAAAATGAAAAATTGTATTAATAATTTCATTGAAGGGGGAAAAAAAGTATCCTTTGAAGAAAAACTTAAGGAAAAATATTTTAATATAGTATTATATCCTATACTTGACAACCATCAGCAGATGAAAAAATTTGTTGTATTTGCTAAGGATGTTACCAAGATTAAGGAAGCGGATAAAATAAGAAACCGATTTATAAAAGAACTGGCTAATGAGCAGCAAAAGCTGGAGGACAAAAATCATAAGCTGACCTTGTTATCTAAACAGCATATGGCAACCTTGGAGGTCTTATATAAAAAAAATGAGGAATTAAAGGTAGCTAATAGATCAAAAAATAGCTTTATAGCCAATGTAAGTCATGAACTGAAAACTCCCCTTAATATTACAATGACTTATCTTGAATATTTATTGGAGGAACAGGATGAAGAGCTAAGTGAAGAACAAAAAGAAATGCTCAAGGTAGCCTATAATAATGCAGATAGACTTCAGTATTTAATTAATGACTTACTTGATATTTCCTTAATTGAAGCACAGAAAATCAACTTTGATTTTAAGGAAATTAATTTAACCACTTTTTTAAATACATTGATAACAGATAGAAATCTTACTATAAAAGGCAAAAACATTAATATAAAGTTTTCTATTCCTCAAAAAGATATTTTTATTATAACTGATATGTTTAGACTTAGACAAGTAGTTGACAATATCTTAGATAATGCAATAAAATTCTCCTGTGAAGGAGATATTGAGGTATCACTTAAAGAAAAAACAAATAATATTGATATATATGTAAAGGATAATGGAATTGGCATAGATCAGGATAAAATGGATAGTATATTTAAACCATTTTATCAAGTTGATGATTCTTCTAAAAAGAAATATAAAGGAGTTGGATTAGGACTGTATATTTCACAAAAGATTATAAATGCTTTAGGCGGCGAAATATCAGTGGAAAATAATTCTGAACAGGGATGTTGTTTTAAAGTAAGTCTTCCAATTATAGAGAGTCTAGGGTGAATTAAAGTTTTGACTGAAATATCTCTATAGGGTTTTCATAGTATAACTTAAAGTCTATACTGAAATCCCTATAATTGCTACAACAATTAATAAACCCTATAGCGAAATTTGTAAAAATTACTCGAAGAATGTAATAATTACATTAAAATATTCCCCTTGATATGTTAATTAATATCCGGGGGATATTTTTTTATTGAAATTAACCAGTATATAGGAAGAACATAAAAAAATATTTGATGGCATGAAACTTGCACTTATATATTAAACTATGAAAATTTAGGGAGGAGACCATTATGAAGTTAAGAAGTAAAATACTAATTCCCATTATACTAATTATTATAACATCAATATTAATTTTGGTTGTGGTCAGTTATACAAATATTAGAAAGGATTTAGTATTAGGCATGGTAGAATCACAGCTTTACAGCGAATTGTCTACAGTAACAAATACTGTAAAGGCTAGGGAAAACATGATGGATATAACTAAAAATGCATTGAATGAAAAGAGTATAGCTTTAACAAAATCCATAGCACAATTGATCAAAGAAAATCCTGAGCTTCTCTCTACGGAAAATATGAAAATAATAGCAGATAGGCTGGGAGTGGACGAGATACATATTACCGATGAAAATGGAGTTCTAAGCCACGGAACCATAGAGGATTTTATTGGTTTTGATTTTAAAACAACGGAGCAAACAAAACCATTTATAGAAATACTTAAGAATAAAAACCTCACCTTAGCTCAAGAACCAAGCTTAAGGGGTTCAGATAAAACATTATTCCAATATATAGGAGTATCTAGACTGGATCAAGGGGGAATAATCCAAATAGGGTTACATCCTAAGGCTGTAGAAGATTTATTAAAGGTAATGGATTTACAAGATCTTATTAGTAAAATACAGGTGGGAAAAGAAGGATATGCATATATTGTTAACTTAGATGGAGAAATAATAGCCCATCCCAATAATAAAGAAATAGGAACTAATATCAAAGAATTTGATTGGTCTAAGGATATTTTTGAAAAAGATGATGGTAAAATTAGATATACATATGATAAAATACCTAGACATGTTGCTTTTAAGAATATGGGAGACAAAATAGTTATAATTGTGTTTCCAGAAAGCGAATTCATGGAAGAAGTTAACAAGTTAAAGGGACATATTTTAATTGCCCTATTAGGTATTACACTATCTTTAGTACTAGTGGTGTCATTATTGATAAATAGGTTAGCGGTAAGGCCCATTAATGATTTAGTTAAAGCCATGGATAAGGTTGGACAGGGAGATTTAAGTGTGAAAATCCGTGTGAAATCAAAGGATGAAATAGGTCTGCTGTCGGTTAACTTTAATAAGATGATAGAAAACATGAGGGATATGACTATAAAGATAAAGGATACGGTAAAGGAGCTTGAAGAATCATCGGAAACAATATCCTACTCTACGGAGGAAGTAAGTATTTCCAGTGAAGAAATTTCCCAAACCATTGAAGAAATTGCTTCAGGTGTTAACGATTTATCGGGAGAGACTAGTATAGGTTTAGAAATCACAAATAATTTAGCGGTCAATATAAAAGACATCACAGAGAAACTCAAAATTACAACGGATAATACTAATCATATGAAGGAAAAAAATGAAGTTGGAATTATCTCAATTACAAATCTTGAAAAAAGGTTTGAGGAGAATACAAAGTCGACTATGGAGGTCGCAAAGGAAATAGAGGATTTAGCCGATAAATCCAAGTCAATAGGTATGATAGTAGAGGCAATAAATTCAATAGCTGAACAGACTAATCTATTAGCATTAAATGCCGCAATAGAGGCAGCTAGGGCAGGAGATGCAGGTAAAGGCTTCGCCGTTGTAGCCGATGAAGTAAGAAAACTAGCAAAGGAATCGGCAAAGGCCACTAATGAAATAAAGGGTATAATAGATGAAATAACAATAATTATTGAAAGAACAAATGATAATATGCATGGGGCAAAGCTCATATTAAATAGTGCAAATACATCATTAGAAGAAACTAAAAAGTCCTTTGACGATATAACCGTGTCAATAGATGAGTCTACTAAGCTAGTAGGTTTAGTGAATGAGGATATCGAAGAAATCAATAATATTAAGGATAATAATTTGAAATCCATAGAAAATATATCCGCAGTATCTCAGCAATCAGCAGCATCAGCCCAGGAAATTAGTGCATCTGCTGAGGAACAGACGGCATCGATGGAAGAAATCAGTGCATCGATACAAAACCTAGATAATATGATAAAAGAATTATCGGATGCAATAAAGCTGTATAAAATATAATGACCTTCAAGGTGAGGACATCAAGTACTGCTTAGAGAATATTTATATTTACAAATTCACATAAAATCTATTTTATGGTATAGGTTTTACAAGCTATTAGATTGAAAATCTCCAAAGGTATCGGATATTTAGATACCTATAAATTAAAATTTATCCTATATATAGTATGTAATTGTGCCAAGTCATAATTATGCAGTTTCCTCAAATATAGATAAACAGCATTAAGACTTAAAATATATTTCAAAGAAAATGATAAACCCTTCTACATTTTTTCTTTGAAATATATTAAACCTTGAAGTTGTTTATCTTTAAAAAAGAGTAAATATTTCATATGAGGTGTATTGATGAAGTTTTCACGAAGGATAAAAAAAGTAAGCATAGTAAGTTCTCTAGTATCAATGGTTCTGATTATGATTACAATAGGGATTTTTACATTTAATATATCCTATAAAAGGTTCAATAGTGAAATGGAGGTTTTAAGAGAAGAGTACTATAATGATCAAAAAGAGTTAATGAAAAACGAAATCTATGAAGTATATGATTATATACAATTTGAGAAGTCAAAAATAGAGGATAAGCTAAGGAGAGAAATAAAACATAGAGTCTACGATGCTGAAAGCATTGCCCTTAGTATATATGAAAATAACAGACATAAAACGAATGCAGAAATACAAGGAATGATCAAGGATGTATTAAGTCGTATTAGATTTGATTATGATAATGGATATTATTTTATGAGTAGATTAGATGGCAGCATAATTCTTTTACCAAATATGCCGGATAGAGAGGATACAAGCCTCATAGATATTGAGAATAGCCATATTATGAGGGACATGATTAAAATTGCCAAAACTGAAGGTGAAGGTTACTATCACTATACATGGACTAAGCCAAGGGACGATAAAAAAGAATATAAAAAAATATCTTTTATCAAATATTTTGAGCCCTTGGATATGTATATAGGGACTGGGCTTTATGTAAATGATTTAGAAGAAATCATTAAAAAGGAAGTCCTAGATAGGATATCAGAAATCAAGTATGGAAATGATGGATATATTTTTGTAACCACCTATGATGGCATAGCCTTGGTATTTGCTCAAAAAGAATACCTAGGCAAGGATGTTAGTAAAGTAAGGGACATAAATGACGTCAACATACATGATGAGGAAATTAAGGTAATAGAGGGGAATAAGGAAGGATATATTAATTATTTCTGGTCAAAGCCCAATAGGGAAGGTACATATCCTAAAATAACCTTTGTAAAAGGAATTGATGACTGGAAGTGGATTATAGGCACAGGTGTGTATGTGGATGAAATAGAAAAGACAGTGAAACTGGCTGAAGCCGATTTAAGAAAAGAAATTTTTAAGAATATATTTAAAATATCATATATACTACTATTTATAATGCTTCTTGTTACATTCCTTGAGCTATATTTGCTAAAACGAACGGAACAAACCATAAAGGCCGAAGAACAATTATATGAAATATTAACTAATCTTTCAGAAGACGGTATATTTATTTTAGAACCTAATGGAAGAATAATAGAAGCTAATCATAAAGGTTTAAAAATGATTTCATGTTCTAAGCATGTCATAAAAAAGCTAAACTTCAAGGAGCTATTAAAGGACCAATTATTTAAAGAAAATATTGATGAAATAATTAACATTGAAACATATCTAGTGAATAAATCTAAGGAATTAATACCTATAGATCTTTATATTAAGCGAATAAAGTTGAATAGGGATTATAAGTATATTGCATATGTGAGGGACTTAACCAGAAGAAAAAACTATGAAGAAACATTAAAAGCCCTAGCCATAACAGATGAACTCACGGGTGTTTATAATAGGAGATTCATAATAGATCAATTAAAAACTGAGGTTGAAAGATTGGATAGGGAAAAAAGTATTTTATCTATAGTAATGATCGACATTGATAGATTTAAAAATATCAATGATACATATGGACATATATTCGGAGACAAGGTTTTACAGGAATTTACTAAAATACTTAAGGAGAACTTAAGAAAAACAGATTTTATAGGAAGATATGGAGGGGAGGAATTCTTAATTCTTTTACCCTACACAGATAAAATATCGGCATTTAATACAATCCATAGGATAAAAAATATTTTTACTGGAAATAGATGGGAAAATAAGAATTTAAGGGTGAGTTTCAGTGCGGGAATAACGGAAATAAATAGTGCAAATAGAAATATCAAGGATTTATTAGTAGATGTTGATGAGTTGCTCTATAAAGCCAAGAATAATGGCAGAGATAAAATTGAGATATGATTATTAACACCTTATCCTTGTGATTGATAAATGATATAATAGAAAATATAAATAAAGCATTTTATAGTAATGAAATAATTTATTAAGAGGATATCAATGCTATAGATGAGCTTGGAATCCAAGCTGAAAATATGGTTAAATAAAGGCTTGGTAAGATGATCTATTTCTATCATGAATATGAATTATGAGATCTTTATAGAAGAAAAGGTGATGTAGATGGAACACTTTGGAAGAATACCTCCCCATAATGTTGAGGCAGAGCAATCGGTTTTAGGGGCAATGATTTTAGACAAAGAAGCTATAATCGTTGCAACTGAGCTTTTAAAAAACGATGATTTTTATAAAGAGGCTCACAAGGAAATCTATGAAGCAATGATAGATTTATATAACAAGGATGAACCTGTGGATTTGGTAACCCTATCCGAGGAATTATCAAGTAGGGGTACTCTTGAAGCCCTAGGAGGGGTAACCTATCTGTCGGATTTATCTACCTCTGGAATAATAACCTCCAATGCAAAATACTATGCAAAAATCGTAGCAGAAAAAGCATTGCTTAGACGTTTGATAAAGGCTTCTACGGAAATAGTAGAAAAGGGATATGAAGCTGAAGAGGCTGATATGCTCTTAGACCTTGCGGAAAAAAATATATTTGATATTTCTCAGAATACCAATAAGGAAGGTTTTTCTCCAATTAAGGAAATACTATTGGAAACCTTTGATAAAATAGAACAGTTATATAGTAGTGAAGGAGGTATAACTGGACTTTCTACAGGGTTTTCTGACCTGGATAGAAAGACTTCAGGACTTCAAAAATCAGATCTTGTTTTAATAGCAGGAAGACCGGCTATGGGTAAAACCGCATTCTCAATAAATGTATGCCAAAATGCGGCTGTAAGGTCGGGAGCATCGGTTGCCATATTTAGTCTGGAGATGTCAAAGGATCAGTTGGTACAGCGTATGCTAAGTGCTGAATCCCATATTGAGATTCAGAATATAAAGACTGGTCAGCTTAGTGAGGATGAATGGCCTAAGCTTGCAAATGCCATGGGCCCCCTAGCTCAAGCAAATGTATTTATAGATGATACTCCAGGTATTACTGTAATGGAAATGAGGGCTAAATGCAGAAGACTAAAGATGGAAAAGGGCTTAGACCTGATAATGATCGATTATCTACAGCTTATGGAGTCCCATATTAGATCCGATAGTAGACAGCAGGAGATATCAGCTATTTCAAGGGCTTTGAAAATTATGGCTAGGGAGATGGACTGTCCTGTTATTGCACTATCACAGCTATCCCGGGCTCCAGAGCTTAGGGCAGATCACAGACCCATCCTTTCTGACCTCAGGGAATCCGGTGCCATAGAACAGGATGCGGATATCGTTATGTTTCTATATCGTGACGAATATTATCATCCCGATAGTGAAAAGAAAAATATGGGAGAGCTTATAATAGCTAAGCACCGTAATGGTTCTACGGGAACCGTTGAGCTAGCATGGCTCGGACAATATACCAAGTTTGCAAATCTTGAAAAATTTAGGGAATAAAGGGTAGCAGCCGAAGGGTTAGGGTTTTATGATATAGATTTCCTAAAGCTAAACTTAATTTATACATCTCAAAATATCTGATGTTTCTAGGGATTTTTGATGTGTATAAATTAACTGTTTAACTGGAATATCTATAACCACTGAGATCAACAAAAAGATTATATATTTTAAGAAAAAGCAGTCTTGAAAGACTGTTTTTGTTTATTTTTGATAAAAAAGGGTATTTGTACTATTAGTAAGAATAACCAATTCAGAATAAATAATATTGGTTACATACAGAGATCCCAGTCAAAACTTTAATTTATACATATCAAAACTACCCAGAAACATCGGATATTTTTATATGTATAAATTGAGATTCACTTGGAACTCTCTATATATTAGTACTAGGAGCTGATTAGATGAATTATGTGATTATTGGTAATGGAATGGCAGGATTATCTGCAGCGGAAGAAATAAGAAAAAATGACAATGAAGGAAGGATTATAATAATCGGGGGTGAGGAATATTTAACCTACAATAGAGTTAAGCTTTCCCATTTCATTAGTAAAAAAGAGTATTCCATAAAAGAATTACTTGTACATGATGAAAACTGGTATAAAGAAAGGGCAATTGAAGTATTATTAAATACAAAGGTAATCAATATTGATACTAATAGCAAGGAAGTAATAACTGACACTACAGAAAAAATACAATACGATAAACTTTTAATAGCAAATGGCAGTAGCCCATTTATTCCACCAATCAGTGGGGTCGATAAAAAAGGTGTATTTGCACTAAGAACTATAGAAAATCTAATTGATATACAAAACCGTGCAGAAAAGTGTAGTACTGTTTCTGTTATAGGAGGAGGGCTTCTAGGATTAGAGGCAGCATGGGCATTAAATCAATTAGGGAAAAAAGTAAATATAATAGAATTTTCACCATATTTACTGCCTAGACAGCTTGACGAAGAATTGGGAAATTATTTACAACAACAGCTAGAAAAAGAAGGCTTAAATTTCTATTTTAATGCTGCTGCCCAGGAAATTATAGGAGATGGGATGGTAAGTGGCATTAAGCTAAAGGATGAAAGAATAATTGAAAGCGATTTAGTTCTCATTTCCACTGGGGTTAGATCAAATATAAATATAGCCCAGGGAACAGATATTAAAGTAGATAGGGGAATAGTAGTTGACAAATATATGAAGACCAATGTAGATTCTATATATGCGGCTGGAGATATAGCCCAGTATGATGGTCTAGTTCTTGCATTATGGTCAACTGCCATGGATCAAGGAAAAGTTGCAGGAGCAAATATGTGGGGCGATGAGAGGGAGTATAAGATGCCAAAGCCTGCTGCCACATTACTTATTGGAAATACAAAGATGTTCTCCGTTGGAAATGTGAGCAAAGGGGAAAAAGAAATAAAAATTCAAGGAGATAACCATTTTCATAAATTATTTATAGACGGTGGAAAGTTAATTGGAGGAGTACTTACAGGTGATATAAGGAAAATGGTAGTTTTAAAGAAATCAGTAAATGAAAATGTGGACATAAGTGATGCACTTGATAAATATATTACAGGGGAAGAGATCCTAGATAGTCTTTAGAATGATTTATGTAAGATTTACCCTAAACTCTCTATGGAATGACCCCAATATTAGAACTTATCACTTAGAACTACAAAGACGTGATATACGTCTCAGATTGTTGACAAAGTCAACAAGATGTCAGGCAGTTGAGAAATTTGAAGTTCGAGGCGTGCTGAAACCCAGAGGCCGTAGCGTATACAGACATACGTAAGGGTTCTGGGTTTCAGCAACAACGAAGAAATTCGGATTTGTCAATTGCCTGAGACGTGATATACGTCTTTGTTTTTTGGGGAGTGGGATATATGATTATGGCGGGGAATAGGACTAAAATAAGGAAGCTTATAAGAGAAGATGTGGATAAAATGCTTTTATGGGGAAAGCATGAAGACCCAGTATTTTTACATTATAACTTTCCAAATCTATCGAGTCTGGAAAGAGATTTATGGTATAAAATTAAGGCAAAGGATTTAAGAAAAAGATGCTTTACCATCGAAGATATAGAGGATAATCTTATAGGATATATAGCCATTAGAGATATCAAATTTTTAAAAAGAGAAAGTGAAATGGGTATAGTTTTTGATCCAAACAAATTGAATAAGGGCTATGGAACAGATGCCTTAAGTAATTTTTTAGATATGTATTTCAATGTTTTGAAAATGAAAAGATTGAATCTAAAAGTAGCAAAATTTAATAAAAGAGCCCTTCGCTGTTACGAAAAATGTGGATTTCAAGTATTCAAGGAAGTTTTAGATGAGTTTGAAGAACAGAATATAGGGTTAGTGACAATGAAAAGAATTGTTAAGGACAACAAGGAATTCAGATTAGATGATTGTAAACTAATGACAAAATATTATTATATGTATATAACGAAGAAAAAATACCTTTTCCACAAAGAAAAAGAAAAATTGTTGATAAGTCTGTGAATTGTGTGGATAAGTTATCTGGAAATTGTTGATATCCATATGTCGAAAGGGATATATTAAACCTTGATGTTGTTTATCTTTATAGGGTTTTCATAGTATAACTTAACTTATACGTGGACAAATATGTGATAGTTCTGGGCATTTCGCTGGTTTATTTTTTTCCCATGCCTTATTACCTTATTAGTTTGTATAATGATATAATATATAGTGATACAAAAAACAAGGAGGTAAATCTATGACAAAAATAACTAAAGATATGGTTGTTGCCCAGGTTCTAACAATAAACAGAGGAACAGCTACGGTATTTATGAGGCATGGATTACATTGTCTTGGTTGTGCTGGTGCTACTATGGAAAGCATCGGTGATGCTGCCAGAGTTCATGGTATAGATGCAGATAACCTTGTCGAAGCCTTAAATGAATATCTTGAAAATCAAGGGAAATAAGAAAGAGATGAAAGAGTGGATATAGAGTCCACTCTTTTTTTATAATAATATTTTGATAAGAAATAATAATATTTTGATATTTTCAGAAATAAAAAAATTTATAATATTTTGTAAATATTTAATAGTAACATCATATATAATTGAGGAAATCAAATAATTTTAACTTGGCAGAATTGCATATGGGAATATCATCCCTAATCTGAGTAATTAAGGTATAGCATATTTGGTGGTATAGCTTTGGAGATTTTAAAACTATATGTAATAGGAAGTTTCTATAGATAGTAATTATGCAATTTGCTCAATTTATTAAAAGTAGAGGATAGGAGAGATTACAGTGAAAAGTGATAAAATATTTGGCGGTTCTAAAGGCGCTCCTGCCAGATCATTATTTTATGGTATGGGATACACTAAAGAAGAAGTGGATAAGCCATTAATAGGAATTGTTAATGCACATAATGAAATCATAGCAGGACATATGCATTTAGATAGAATTGCTCAGGCAGCAAAAATGGGAGTAGCAATGGCAGGAGGAACTCCTATAGAGTTCCCTGCTATTGGAATATGTGATGGAATAGCCATGGGACATGATGGTATGAGATACCCATTGGCAAGTAGAGAATTAATTGCAGATTCAGTGGAAGCTATGGCTTTAGCCCACGGATTTGATGGACTGGTACTGATACCAAATTGCGATAAGATTGTTCCAGGCATGTTAATGGCGGCTGCTAGATTAAACATCCCCTGTGTGGTTGTAAGTGGTGGGCCAATGAGGGCTGGACAGCATGGTGGAGAGGATATTGATTTTAGTACTATAATCGAAAAAGTAGGAACATATCAGAAAGGACAAATGTCCGAGGAAGATTTAGAAGAAATTTCTATGAAAGCATGCCCAGGCTGTGGATCATGTTCTGGATTATTTACTGCAAACAGTATGAATTGTTTAACAGAGGTTTTAGGCATGGGATTACCTTACAATGGTACAGCTATGTCCCATTCCGGTGAAAGAATAAGATTAGCAAAATATGCTGGTATGAAGGTAATGCAGTGTATAGAACAAGACATAAAGCCTCTTGATGTATTAACTTTAGATGCTTTCAAAAATGCCATAACTATAGATATGGCTATGGCAGGGTCTACAAATACTGTACTACACCTTCCTGCGATAGCCCACGAAGCAGGTATAGAGCTTAGCCTTGATATGTTCGATGAGATAAGTAAGAAAACACCATATCTTACAAAGCTAAGCCCAAGTGGAAAACACCATATGGAAGACCTTCATTTGGCAGGCGGCATACCAGCTTTGATGAAGGAACTTACTAAAAAGGGACTTATAAAAGAGGATTTGATTACTGTTACGGGCCTTACCGTTGGGGAGAATATAAAAAATGCAAATATAAAAGACAAAGAAATTGTAAAGTCTGTGGAAAAGCCATATAGAGAAACGGGAGGATTAGCAATACTTAGAGGAAATCTTGCTCCCGATGGCTGTGTTGTAAAGGAATCAGCCGTTGCAGATGAGATGCTTAAGCACGAAGGTCCAGCCAAGGTATATGATTCAGAGGAAGCAGCTGTTAATTCTATATTTGAAGGTAAAATAGAAAAAGGAGATGTAGTGGTAATCAGATATGAAGGCCCTAAGGGTGGACCTGGAATGAGAGAGATGTTATCGCCTACATCGGCCATAGCTGGAATGGGACTTGATAAGGATGTTGCATTACTTACCGACGGAAGATTTTCTGGAGCTACTAGAGGTGCAGCCATAGGACATATATCTCCTGAGGCAATGGAGGGAGGCTTAATAGGACTTATAGAAAATGGTGACATTATTGAGATAGATATATCTAATAAGAAGTTAGAGGTAAGATTAAGTGAGGAAGAGATAACTAAGAGAAAACAAAAGTATGTAAAGCCTGAACCAAAGGTTAAAAAGGGCTACTTAGCAAGATATGCTAAATTAGTTACATCAGCCAATACCGGTGCAGTATTAAAATAACATATTATTATTTAGGAGGAACAAACCAATGAAGAGAATATTAGCTTTAATGTTATGTATGATTTTAGCTTTAAGTCTGTTTACGGGCTGTGGGCAATCTAAAAATCAGAGTAGTGAAAAGGCCTCGGCTGGGGCAGATCCAATTAAGATTAAACTTGCCCATGTTGTCAATGAAAAGGATGGATTCCATATTGCCGCTTTAAAATTTCAAGAATTAGTTAAAGAAAAAACTAGTGGCAAGGTTGAAATTGAAATATTCCCTAATGCCACATTAGGTGATGAAAGAACATTACTTGAGGGTATGCAGATGGGAACCGTTGATATGGGTATCATAACTAATGGGCCTGTGGCAAACTTCGTTGAAGAGATAGCCGTATTTGAATTGCCATTTTTATTTGGTAGTCCAGAGGAAGCTTATAAGGTACTAGATGGGCCAGTTGGAAAGGAACTATTAGGTAAGCTAGAGGATGTTAATTTAAAGGGATTAGCCTATGCGGAAAGAGGTTTTAGGAATCTAACAAATTCTAAAAAGTCTATTGAAACTGCAGAGGATATAAATGGATTAAAAATAAGAGTTATGGAAAACCCAGTTTATATAGACACTTTTAAGGCTTTAGGAGCAAATACAGTACCTATGGCATGGACTGAAGCTTTAACTGCTTTACAGCAGGGGACTATAGATGGGCAAGAAAACCCAGTCAATGTTATATATTCCTTTAAATTATATGAGACACAAAAATATTTATCTATGACAAGACATACCTATGCACCTGCCATATTTGTGATGAGCAAGCAAAAGTTTGAAAAATTACCTGAGGATATGCAAAAAGTTGTTATGGAATGTGCCCAGGAGGCAGCAGAGCATGAGCGTAGGATAAATGCAGAAAATGAACAAAAGCAGATAGAGGAATTAAAGAAAAACGGTATGGAAATTGTTAATCCAGATTTACAGCCATTCAAGGATACCGTTCAAACAGTATATGAAAAATATAGTGATAAGTATGGTGAATATATCAAGCGTATTCAAGAAGAGCTAAAATAGTATTTGAAAAATGATATAGAGATTCTAGTAAAACTATATGACTAATCAAATTAGCCCTAGTGAAAACTAGGGCTAAAAAAAAGTAAAAGGAAGGATTTTTATGAGAGTAACAAAGGCTTTAAGAAACCTTAGTGATAATATAGATTCATTAATAATGAAGGTGGTTTTTGTAACCATTGTAGGGATGATAGTATCGATTTCTTTACAAATTATTTTTAGAGTTTTTTTTGATGCATTAACATGGACAGAGGAATTATCTAGATATTTATTAGTTTGGTCTACCTTTTTAGGTGCTACCCTAGCCTATAAAAGGAGTATGCATATTTCTGTTACCTTTTGCGTTGACTTGTTCAAAAATACAGCTAAAAAAATAGTAATAGTATTTAGTATAGTATTATCCCTATTATTTTTTGTAGTTGTAGCTTGTTTTGGGATCAAGTATATGTTAATGCAGTCAACTCAAGTTTCAGCAGCCCTTCGTATACCTATGAGATGGGTATATATAGTTATTCCAATAAGCTTTATTGTGATGGCTGTTCATGGAATCACAGGAATATTAGATGAAATATTTAAAGTAAAGGAGGTAAAATAATGGTACAATTATTATTTATTACCTTTTTCATACTGCTTTTATTAGGAGTCCCAGTTGCCATAGCAATAGGTATATCCTGTATGGTAACGCTTTTTACTCAAGATGTTCCCTTGGTCATATTGACTCAAAGGATGTTTGCTGGAACCGATTCATTTCCTTTGGTTGCAGTACCATTTTTTATTTTATCCGGTGACCTTCTTGCAAAGGGTAAGGTATCGGAGAAACTCGTAGAATTTGCGGATTCCATACTTGGTTTTTTCAAGGGAGGCTTATCAATAGTTTCTGTTTTAGCAGGTATGTTTTTTGCAGCTATATCGGGATCCGGTGCGGCAACTACTGCGGCTGTAGGTACCACATTAGTTCCCGAGCTAAAAAAGAAGGGGTATGATGAAGCTTCTTCAGCAGCTTTAATAGCGGCAAGTGGTACTATAGGTGTAGTTATTCCACCATCGGTTCCCATGATACTCTATTCTGTTATATCGGATCAGTCGGTTTCTAAGCTGTTTCTAAATGGATTCGTACCTGGTATAATGATGGGTTTAATGCTCATAGGTATATCTATAAAGCAAGCCATAGATAGAAATTACCCTACAGGAGCAAAGTTTAGCGTGAAAAATATCTGGAGAACATTTAAGGATGCCATATGGGGTCTTTTAACTCCTGTGATCATACTTGGGGGGATTTTTTCGGGTTACTTTACACCATCGGAGGCCGCTGTAATAGCAGTCAATTATGCATTGATAGTTTCTTTATTCATATACAGAGATATGAAGCTTAAGGATGTATTTCAGATAATATGTAAATCGGCTATGACCATGTCTGTAGTCATGTTCATAATCGCAACATCATCAATTTTGAGCTGGATATTAGCTAACTGGAATATACCTACAGCTATAGCCAGTGGAGTTTTAGCAATGTCATCGAATAAATATATAATAATGCTGCTGATTACAATAATAATATTGATAACAGGAGTATTTATGGAGACTGCATCTGCACTAATAATTCTTACCCCAGTATTTTTACCATTAGTAGATCAGCTTGGTATCAATCTTATTCATTTTGGATTGATAATGGTAATGGGATTAGCCATAGGAATGATTACACCTCCTGTTGCAATAAACCTGTATGTAGCGTCCACAATCACTGATCTGCCAATCGAAAGGATTACTAAGGCTATACTACCCTATCTGTTTGGTTTGATAATAGTGTTGTTGCTTATACTATATTTACCCTTGGTATTTCCTATAATTTTTTAAAGTAAAAGAAATATAAATTTACGTTTGTAGAGTTCAATTTAAGTGAGAGAGCTACTGAGAATCCTTTTACGTTCCTCCCACAAACCAGTTTATCATTTGAATAAAAAGAGGACAAAACAGGTTTGTAAAGGTAACTAAAAGGAAACCTCAGTGGCTATTTTTGTTGCTGAATTTTTATTAGCGTACATCTATGAATACTAATATTTTATAAATCCTTATACAAAAGTCCAGCTTCGTTAGGGTTCAAACCAAGGGTTATAGGTTTGATTCTCTTGGAGATGGACTTTTTTAGAAAGTAAAAAATATGATATAATTGGGTAAAAAACTATAGGTAGCTTTGTCCTATAAATTTGGGATTATATTGTACCTAATTATATTTGTATCAAAGGATGAATAAAATATGAAAAACATTTTGAATTTTCCTTCTAAAAGTGAAGATATACAAAGGTTTGAGTGGGGCGAGGTTATGTGGCTTCATGAACCTAAACAGCACAGTCTTGAAAGAATGAGTGTTGGTTTAGTAAAACTGTTTGCAAAATCAAAGCATACAAAGCATTCTCACTTTGGGGAAGAACAAATACTATATACATTACAGGGTGAAGGAATACATCAAATAAATGGTGAAGAGAAAATAATCAGTGAGGGTATGTTTTTGCATTGTCCACCTTATTCAGAGCATGAGGTTACCAATAGGGAGGATACAGACCTTATATTGATGATTATATATACCCCGGGAAAGACCATGGATTTTCAGCCAAATATGTCCCTTATAAGCAGCAAAAATTTATTGGATTATGTAGATTTAGGTATCCTTGAAGGGATACAAAGGGATATATCTAATCTTTTACAGCTTTCCGTAAAGATAACCGATGGCAAAAAAATTGATATAACAAAGTTTACTAGCCAAAATTCTTTTTGTGAATTATGTCCCTATAAAGGGGATTGTAAAGAAAGCTTAGTTTCAGTGATTAAAAGTCCACTTTCAAAAATAAAGGATGTTTGCATATGTAGAAATGGCCTAATAATGCTTTGGAGTCCCATATTAGTAAAGGACAATATCATAGGATATATAAAATGTGGACACCTGCTTATTAATAGGCCCGATAATATTGAAGACACCTTGCAGCTAATATCAAAAAAACATAAAATAAGCTTTGAGGATTTGAAAAGGGCTTATAATGATATACTGTTGATTCCTAAAAGTAGACTATATGCCTTGGTGGAATCCTTGATGGTGGCTTCAAAATATATAACTGGAATTATCGAAAGTAATATAATACAGAGTGAATTAAAGGAGAAAAATAAGCAGATTATTCAAAAGATACAGGATAATATTGATCTTGAAGATGCTTTAAATGAATCAAACAAAAAGCTGTTAAAATATGAAATGAACTCTAAATTTAATATGAATAAGTATATTGAGGATACAAAGGATCATATATACAACATTGATTATCCTTTTAAACAGGAAATGGATTTAGAAAATTGTGTGAGGCAATTAGATAAAGGTAGAAGTATAGGGATTGTTAAAGATATTATTAAGAATTATCGGGAAAAAAATATTCCCATCACCATAGTTAAGGATGTTTTTATTGAACTATTCTCTGTAATATCAAAGGTAATATATAAAGAAACCCATGATTCCCAAAGTATATCTAAAATAAGGAGAGAATATAAAATAATAATCAACAATGCCCGTGATTATTCACAATTACAAATAATAGCTGAAAAAATTATTGATAATTGCGTCCAGATACTTACACCGATCCTTAATAAATATGATAAAGGAATAATAGATGAGGTCAATATATATATAAAACAAAACTATTACCAGGATTTAAACCTCAAGTCCATAGCAGAAAGATTCTATATTAGTCCCAATTATCTAAGTAAGATATTTAATGAACAAAATAAGATGTCATTATCGGACTATATCAATAGAATCCGCATAGAGAAAGCAAAGCTATATTTAGTAAATACAAATATGAAGATAGCCATGATAAGCAAAAAAGTTGGATGCAGTAATATAAGCTATTTTAGTCATATATTTAAGAAATCAGAACAATGCACACCTAAAGAATACAGATTAAATCATAAGGAATAGCTGTGGGGATTTTACCATAGGCTGTGAAATCCCTATAAAATTAATATTAGTATTCAAACGAATGTTCTAAATAATACACATGGTAATATTCGCAAATTCATTGACTATTACCATGGATTTTGATAGTATTAGATGTGTGCGTTCGGATTTAATGTTTTGAAAGAAGGTGTAGGAAATGTCAACCGTAGTTATTGTTGGAGCACAATGGGGAGACGAAGGTAAGGGTAAGGTAATAGATTATTTAGCTGCTGAGGCAGATGTAGTTGTTAGAGGACAAGGTGGAAATAATGCAGGACATACTGTAGTAGTTGGAGATAAGAAGTATGCTCTTCATTTAATTCCTTCGGGAATACTATATCCCGAAACAATTAATGTAATTGGAAATGGAGTAGTCTTCGATCCAGAAGGATTTTTAAAAGAAGTTGAAAATCTTGAAGCGGAAGGTGTTAGTACTAAAAATATTAAGATAAGTGATAGAGCCCATGTAATATTTCCATACCATAAGGTCATAGATGCTCTTTCTGAGGAAGCTAGAGGAGATCAAATGATTGGTACCACTAAAAAGGGTATCGGACCATGCTATATGGATAAAGTAGAAAGATCCGGTATAAGAATATGTGACCTAATGGATAAAGAAATATTTATAGAAAAGGTCACTGCTCAAGTAAAGAAAAAGAATGAAATAATAGAGAAGATTTATGATTCGGAGTCTGTAGATAAGGATGAGATTATAGAAAAATACTTAGAATATGCTGAAAAAATAAGGGATTATGTAGCTGATACCACAGTTATAGTATATGATGAGGTTAAAAATAATAACAAAGTTCTATTTGAAGGGGCTCAAGGAGCATTACTTGATATAGATTTAGGAACTTATCCCTATGTAACAAGTTCACATCCTATTTCCGGTGGATTTACGACTGGATCAGGGGTAGGCCCAAACATGATTGAAGAGGTACTTGGCATAGCTAAGGCATATACCACAAGAGTTGGTAAAGGGCCCTTTGTTACTGAAGAGGATAATGAAACAGGAGATAGAATCAGAATAGCAGGAAATGAATTTGGCACAACAACGGGTAGAGCGAGAAGATGTGGATGGTTTGATTCTGTAATGGTTAAGTATTCTGCTAGAATAAATGGTATGACATGCTTATCCTTGATGCTTTTAGATGTACTTACTGGATTTGACAAGATCAAGATTTGTACAGGCTATAGGCTAGGAGATAAAATAATAGATAACTTCCCGGCATCCTTAGAAACACTAGGAAAGTGTGAGCCTGTTTATGAGGAACTTGAAGGCTGGAATGAAGATATATCTGAGGCTAAAAGCTTCGAGGAGCTACCGGAGAATGCTAGGAAATATATAGAGAGAATAGAACAGTTAGTAGGAATACCTGTAAAGATTGTTTCAATAGGGCCAAAACGAAGTCAGACAATAGTTAGAGATAGTATATTCAGATAAAAACTGTGGTCAGCAATGGCCGCAGTTTTTTATAATTACAATGCTCCAAGAATAGATGTTATAATTGTTCTTGGTAAATATTGTAGATGAAATTACTATTAGGAGGTTAAGTATGGGTAAAAGAATATTGAATTTTTTTAAAACATCCAAAATATTTTATATAGGAATACTTCCTATTATATATTTAGCCATTAATACTGGTATCTATAAATCTAATCAAAATCCTATAAAACGGTATGTTATCGAGAATCATTCTGCTGTAGAAATATTTATGCCGAATGTAGGAATAGGCTTTATACATGGGATTCTGACATTCTCTATTTTAACTATACTCTGGATTTTTATTATAATATTAGGTACTAATTTTAATAAAGACAAGCCCTTTATTAAAAGGTTTTTTATATTAGGAGAAATGTCCGTAGACAATATTATAACCAAGTTATTTTATACAGGGATTATTGTAGTATGTTTTTGGGCTTATGTTTTTAAAACCTATTTCGGTACTATTATATTTAACTTTATTAGTTATGATATTGATTACAGCAGACTGTTTACTTTAATTATTTCATATATTATTACATTTGCTGTCGGACTTATTTTATGGAAGATCATATGTGAATTATTGGTCATTATCTTTCGTTGCTTCGAGATTTATTATGAATCAAAGAAAAAAGAAATGGAAGGATAGCTATAGAGCAAATTGCATAATTACTTTCTATAAAAACCATCTACCACATGTAGTTTTAAAATCCCAATAGCTATACCACCAAATATGCTTATATCTTAAGTAATTAAATTAAGGATGATATTCGCATATGCAATTATGCCAAGTAAGAGTTATGCAATTTCATCTATAGAGATTCCAGTCAAAACTTTAATTTTTGGAAATCTATATACAAGGCATATAACCCTAAAAGCGTTTCGTTTTGATGACGCTTTTTTTATACAAAAAATGAAAAAAAGAGACATATGCACCTTATCATACATCCCTTCTTATATAATGGAGCTGGTGATGGGACTCGAACCCGCAACCTGCTGATTACAAGTCAGCTGCTCTGCCAATTGAGCTACACCAGCCAAAAAGAAACTCACCCCGCTTGTTTTATCAAAGCGGTACTTGCCTTTTATTTGTCCGACGGACAAACTATCAAAAATGTACTTGCCCTATATTTATCTTACAGATAAATATAACTGGTGACCCCTAGGGGACTCGAACCCCTGTTACCGCCGTGAAAGGGCGGTGTCTTAACCGCTTGACCAAGGGGCCAAACTATTGTGATACAAAGACATCAAAAATGTACTTGTCTTCTATTTGTCCTACAGACAAATAGAACTGGTGACCCATCCGCGACTCGAACGCGGGACACCCTGATTAAAAGTCAGGTGCTCTACCGACTGAGCTAATGGGTCTTGCTCACAGTTATATATATTACAGTAGAATATCTAACATGTCAACAAAAATCTACAATATTTTTTATGTATAATTTGGATAAAAAAATCCACCATGAAGGCGAATTCTTTAAAAAATAATATTAGTTTACTTCCCATCTTAAATCGGGGCCATAGAACTCAAGCATTTCAAATCTACCAAATATTCTTGAAGAAACTCTATGACTATAGGTATTGGCTATATCGATGGGACCAAGATTAGTTGAAACTATGGTTTTTTTGTTTTGAATGATTCTATTGTTAATTATATTGAAAATTTCTATATTAGTAAAAGTATTAGTAAGTTCAGTACCTAGGTCGTCTATGATCAATAGATCGCAGTCAAAAAGTAGATCATAACTCATTCTAAGCTCCGGGGTTTTATTTTTATTAAACTTATATTCTTCAATAATTTCAAGTATTTTAAATGCGGTTTGATATACGACTATTTTACCCTTATCAAGTAGGGCTTTTGCAATACAGTTACATAAGAAGGTTTTACCTAGACCAGTTGTGCCATAAAAAAGTAGATTTTCTCCATTGTTTTTACCGAAGTTGTTAACAAAACCCTCTGAAACACTTAAAATATTAAGCATATTTTCTCTAGGGGTTAAATCTTCATCCTCAAATTTCTTATTAGAAAAAATATTTATATCAAAGGTTTGAAAGTTTTCATTGTTTAATGAATTGGATAAATTAGACATAGCATATGCTTTATCAATCAATTTCTGCTTGAAGCATTTGCATTTTTTACCATTTGATACAAAACCCGTATCCTTGCATAGCTTACATGAATAGTTTATTTCTAAAAAGTTTAAGGGTATATTATTCTCAGTTAAAAGTATGGCCTTTTCTTGCTTTAATTTTTCTGTGTACCTTTTAATCTTTTCGACTTCAACCTCATAGTCAGAAGGATTTTGAAGGATTGTCCTAGATAGCTTTATGCCTATTTTTGAGATTTCATCATCAAGATCCTTTAGCCTAGGAACTATGTTATAAACTTCGGCCTTTCTATATTGGAGTTCTTTCTCAGCATCATCTCTTCTTTTTTCGTACTTAAGCAATATATCTTTGATAAAACTTCCATTCATAAAGTCACCTACTTTACTTTTTAATTCTTAACATTTTCTTTAATTGGTCATCTGAGTATTCAATAGGTCTTTGTTTAAAATTATGAAACTTATTGTTTTTAGCCTTACCAATTCTAGTGTTTTGCTTCTTGCCAGTAGTTCTTTTTTCTTGATTTCTGTTTTCAGCTTCCTCGGGGGTTTTAAGACCATCATTTTTCCAAGCTAATAGTATGCTGTTTATATAATTTATACTTGGATTAGAGGTTTTTTTGGAATTCTCACAGGCCTTAAGTATTATATCTATTGAAAAATCCCACTTATCAATCCAAATATCCATGGTTTCCTTTTCAGCCTTAGAAGGTTGTCTAAAACTAAAACCAAGGGCTTTAAAGATTTTATCGTAATATATATATTTTCTATCGGAATTATCTAAGTGATCCTCAAGCTTTTCCAAATTGATTATGCCACCATCATACCAGCTCCTTATTATACCGCCAACATATCTAATGCTTTTTACGTTTCTTTTTTCAATACTGTATTCAAATGCTTTGATTATTATATCAGGATCCATGTTAAAGTTATATATCCATTCAAGTACAGTTATTCTTTCATTGACCGTTAGCTGTCTTCTCATAAGCTGATCTATCTGATAAAACATGTTTTTGATCTCCGGTATTTTATTTGCCTCCATTAGATCATCCGGTGAACAGTTATGCTCCTGTGTACTTTGAGGAGGCTGGGCCTTAGGAGTGCTTTTAAGTTCATAGTTATTATCTATATATAACTGTCTCAATGATAAAAATTCAACAATGAAATCATTATCATCTGAGGTATCCTTTGTATGCTTTTTAATTATTCCTACTTTTTCCCAAAACTCCCAGGCCTTTAAAACATCAACGAGGGGGATGTTTAGATGTTTTGAAATAGTATTATTATCAAGGATTATATTTTCATCTCTGTCACTCGCATACTTATATCCCAATAAATATACCTTGACATATGTACCATCAGCCATGGGCATGAAGTCATTGATAAATATATTTTCAATTGGTGTTTGACCAAAATCAATCTCTGTTGTCTTTTTTATAAAACTCATAAAAACACCTTCCATTTGCTCTTTAATATAGATTTCCAAAAGCTAAACTTAATTTATATATATCAAAATATCCCATGATTCTAGGGAGTTTTGATGTTTATAAATTAACTGTTTAACTGGAATATCTATATAGGGTTTTTATAGTATAAGTTAAAGTCTATACTAAAATCCCTATATAGCTATGCTACTAGTCTTTTTAATTTTTTTCATATGCCTAATTATATCATAATTGATGTTAACAAAGTAATATAGGGAATAAATTACAATTAAATAGATATATTTATATAGGAATGACATCTTAAATATTAGGTCATGGAGGATGATAATGTATGAAAAAATCTCCACTTAAAGCTTTAACAAAAATTAGATATATAAAACATAAGAAAGGCTTAATGACTTTCTTGATGATGGGGATAGCTTTATTTATTTTTGCAAATATATATATAATAGGTAAAACCAGTGTCATAGTTTTTGATGAACTAATGCCAGATGTAGAAGATATAAACGAGTATGAAATCAATGCCGTATTTTATGAGGAAGAAAAAATTATAGAAGCAGCTGAGAAAATTACCTACACTAATAACTGGTCAAAAAACATAAAGACTGTGTATTTCCATATATATCCCAATGTCTTTAAGGGCAAAGAAACTGTACCCTTTGATGCTGGTGAAATGGATAGAGCCTATGCGGATGGTTTTGAGCCTGGATATATTAATATCAATTCCATAAAATCCTCAAAGGGAGATTTAAGCTTTTTGATCATTGGTAAGGGTAATTCCATACTAAAGGTGAATCTTAATGAGGAATTAGAACCAGGAGATAAAACCAAGATATATATAGATTTCATGGTAAAGCTTCCACCTTCATATGGTAGATTTGGTTTTGGTAAAAATACAATTAATGTGGCAAATTGGTATCCTATAGCTTCGGTTATCGATGAAGGGGGCTGGAATCTTGACCCATATTATTCAATAGGCGATCCTTTCTTCAGTGATATTTCTAATTATAGAGTTGTGATGACAATGCCTCCCCGCTATGTATTAGCATCTACAGGGGATTTAATAAAAAAAGAAAGCATAGATGGAAATTCTAGATGGACATTTGAGGCTCAAAGGGTAAGGGATTTTGCCATGATTGCAAGCAATAGATATAAGATTATTGAAGATGAGACGGGGGACATTTCTATTAGAAGCTATTATTTTGAAGACCAATCTGCAGAACTTTCTTTAAAAGCGGCTAAGGATTCCATTGAGATATTTAATAAAGCCTTTGGAAACTATCCCTATAAACATTTTTCCGTAGCCGCGTCGGATTTTTTTATAGGGGGAATGGAATACCCCAAGCTGGTTTTTATAAATGAAGAGATGTATAAGGGTAATGATGAAATGCTTGAGTATATTATCGTCCACGAAACAGCCCATCAGTGGTGGTATGGGATTGTGGGGAATAATGAGATCAAAGAAGCTTGGTTAGATGAAGCCTTAACAGAATACTCTACTTTGCTATATTATGAAAATAAATATGGAAGGGAAGCAAGGGATAAGATGTATAAGGAAATGATATTAGGAGGCTACAATTTATATAGAAACTTTGATAAACCAGAAAATGAAGTCATATTAAAGCATCTACAGGACTTTAAAAGTCCTAGGGAATATCAAGCTCTAGTTTATTGTAAAGGAGCAATGTTTATCCAAAGCCTTAGGGAAGAATTAGGAGATGAAGCTTTTTTTGATATATTAAAAATCTATTTTGACAAATATAAATATAAAAATGCCACTACAGAAGACTTTATAAAAACCTGTGAAATGGTCTCAGATAAAGACCTCAACCCTATTTTTGAAAAATGGCTTAAGGGTATTGATGAATAAATTGTATGTATAAGCATATTCTATATAATAGCTTGTACCAATGTAACTTCACTTGGTCATATAAAAAAATAAACAAAAATACCATTAATTACAGGGATTACAGTTAAAGCTTTAATCTATACATATCAAAACTCTCCGGAAGTATAGGATATTTTGATATGTATAAATTAAGATTTACTTGGAACTCTTTATAGAATATGGTATACTATAAAAGCAAACATTACAGGAATATTACAAGATTCTGAATGTTCAAACAAAAGAAGCGTGGAAAACTTTTAGAGGAGAAAATTATGTCTAATTCAGATTATTTTAGTAGCCTCAAAAAATATATTAAAGAATATATTGATAAGTTTAAGGATATGAGGCAAAATAAAATATTATTAGTTTCAGCTGCTATTTGTATACTGCTTATAACAGTATTTTTGACATATAATAATGAACCAAACAATACAAGATTGACCAGTTCAGTTAAAGTAGAGAATTTTAGTATGCAAAAAGATTCTTCTAATGAAGGAGCTATGTCACAACCTAAAAAGGAAATAACCGGTATATCCAGTATAAAAGATGATATCTATGATATATTAAAAGTAAAAATACCCGTATATTCTATAAATGTTGATGGAAATGAGTTAGCTGCATTTAGAACAAAGCAAGGGGCGGACAAGCTTCTTGATGATATCATAAAGCCATTTACAGAGGGTGAAGATATCAAAATAGAAGAAGTTGGATTTAAAGAAGAGCTTAAGATCGTGGAGAAACTAGGAACTGTAGACGATCTACAGGCAAATGGTGGATATGAAGAAATACTACATTATATAACCAAGGGTACAAGTGAAACTAAAATACATAATATACAAAAGGGAGAGAACTACTGGGTTATTGCTGAAAAATACAATATAAAACCCGACGACCTTATAAAAGCAAATCCCGGAGTTAAGCCTGAAAGACTACAGATTGGACAAGAAATTAGCTTGGTAGTGCCAAAACCTATGCTAACTGTTGTTACAACTGAGATACAGCAATACAAAGAATACATAGCATTTGAAACAGAATATGAAGAAACAAATGTTTTATATAAAGGTGAAGTTAGAGTAAAGAAAGCAGGAAAAAAGGGTGAGCGAGAAGTTAAAGCAGAGGTATCCAAGGAAAATGGTATAGAGAAAAAAAGAGATATATTACAGGAAAATATAATTGCACAGCCCACCACCAAAGTAGTACTTAAGGGAACCAAAAATCCTCCTCCAAAGATAGGAACAGGAAAACTGGCTAAGCCGACAAGTAGAGGTGTAATAACTTCTCCATTTGGATGGCGATGGGGGAGAAGGCATACTGGAATAGATATAGGGCTTCCAATAGGTACTCCTGTAAAAGCTGCTGATGGCGGCAAAGTTGTATTTTCAGGAACTAAGGGTGGATATGGAAAATGCATTATTGTAGATCATGGTGCCAATATAAAAACGCTATATGCCCATAATAGCAAGCTACTTGTCAAGAAGGGTGCCAAGGTATTTAAAGGACAAACAATAGCCAATAGTGGAAATACAGGAAGAAGTACAGGACCACATCTTCATTTTGAGGTTAGAAAGAATGGTACTCCTGTAAATCCAACTAAATATGTTAAGTATTAATAATAGAGGAGTCTGATAAAGACTTCTTTTTTTATACACAATATATGACGAAGAAATCCCTTGATTAGTTCCATAAATATTAAGATGAATCAAAATATTGGTTTAAATTACCATATGAGTTTACATAATATAATGGTATAATATTGGTGTATTCCCTCATATACATATTGATATAAGGGGGAGGGGATGCACATGAAAAAAAGATATTATGTGCTAATAACAATATGTATTGTAGTTATTTTAATATTTTTAAATGTCCTAGGTATAAAAGGAGATTTATATATTTTATTTAGAAATATACCTAAGAAAACAGTTCTTGCTAATATAAAGGACTACAATGAAATTGAAACAAAGCATTTTGTTATAAGATATGAAAACAGCGATCCAGAAGTTTTGGAGCTTATTGAAAAAGCATCAGAAAAATATTATGATGATATATGTAGGTTATTTGATTATTATCCAGAGGATAAAACAGTAGTTGTATTATATGATAATTCAGAGGAGCTTTTAAAAAATGTAAATCTTGGGGAATCTAAACCTCCTATGGGTGTATACTATGCATCTACTATTCAAATTTTGTCTCCGAGATTATGGTGTCCTCCCCACAAGGATATGAAATCCTTGTTTATGGATGAAGGGCCTATGGTTCATGAGTTTACCCATCTGATTATAGATGATATTACTAAGGGTAATTATCCTTTATGGTTTACTGAAGGGGTAGCTCTTTATTCAGAGTATATTCATACAGGATATGAATGGGGAAAGGAAGTTGAGGAAGAAAAGATATATTCTATCGAGGAGTTAAATGATAAATTTAACAAATTAGATCAGTATTTAGCCTACACACAGTCATTTAGAGTAGTAAAGTATATGGCAGATACCTATGGATTTGAGAGTATAAAAGAAATCATAAAAAAATTGGAAGATGGGCATACTTTTAATAATGCCTTTGAAATAGTAACAAAGGATAAAGTTTCAAAATTGAATATCTAAATTCACATTATTGATATAAAGTTAAAAGCATCTGCACTTTTTTAACATTCTATTAATAATCTGGATTAAAAGTATAGACAAGTATAAAGATAAAAGATATCATAATAATAACATACAAATTGCTCAGGCTTTTGTCTGAGCGATTTTTAAAAGCCATAGAAGAATTTTACCATTAATTATGAAATGGGGATTATGAGTGAAGGCTTTAGTTTATACATATCCAAAACTCCCAGAGAAGCTGAGTATTTTTATATGTATAAATTGAGTTTTACTATATAGAACCCATATTTATGGTATAGTTTTGCTATGGATATTGTACATTTAAGAAATAACGAGATTATAGAGAGTTTAGGGTAAATCTTAATTTATGCATAGCAAAATATGCGATATTTCTAGGGAGTTTTGATATGTATAAATTAAAGAATCTCTATATGTGAAATATATATTTTAAAATTAATTTATTAGAGGTGATAAAGGGTGGACAAGAAGATACTTGTAGTTGATGATGAAAAGCCGATTTCAGATATTATAAAGTTTAATTTAGTTAAGGAAGGATTTCAAGTTGATGTTGCCTTTGATGGAGAGGAAGCCTTAAAAAAGGTTTACCAATTTGGGCCGGATTTGATCCTATTGGATTTAATGCTTCCTAAGCTTGATGGTTTCCAGGTCTGTAGAAAGGTAAGGGAAACCTTCAATATGCCAATATTGATGCTTACAGCTAAGGAAGAAGAAGTGGATAAGGTTTTAGGACTTGAGCTTGGAGCAGATGATTATATAACTAAGCCCTTTGGTATGAGGGAGCTTATAGCAAGGGTAAAGGCTAATCTTAGAAGGATACAAGTAGATAAAAAGAACAGCCAAGGCAGCAGTATAATGTCGGGAACCCTTATAATTGACCTTGAAAAATATGAAGTCAAAAAGGGCGACGAGATCATTGATCTTACATTAAGGGAATTTGAGCTGCTTAAATTTCTTGCAACTCAAGAAAATCAAGTTTTTACTAGGGAACAACTCCTCAAGGATGTATGGGGTTATGAATATTATGGGGATATAAGAACAGTGGATGTTACTGTTAGAAGACTAAGGCAAAAAATTGAAGATGACTCCAGTAATGCCAAGTATATTCTTACAAAGCGTGGAGTAGGGTATTACTTCAGGAGGATTTAGGATGTTTAAAAGCATTAGATGGAAATTTATAACGGTTTATTTTGCATTGGTATTTATTGCAATGGCAATTATAGGTGTATATATCATTCGAAGCTTCCAGTCCCATCATTTAAATGTCGTAAGGAGTAGATTAGAGTATACATCTGACCATATCATGGAGAGAATACCAAAGGAATCTAGTCTAGATGAGCAAAAAGAAGTTCTGCAAAGCATTGTAGAACAGTGGTCAAAGGGCTCCTTTGAAGAAACCTTCATCATAGACGATTCTTTACAAATAGTTGCAACGGATAATGATTCATTTCAAGGAATAAATGCAGTAAGCGAATTGGATGAAGAGCTTATTATACATGTATTAAGTGGAAAGAAAGAAGTGGCTGAAAAAGATGATCTTTCAAAGGAAAGACGAACAAAAAACATAGCACTACCTATAAAAAGAAATGAAAAAATAGTAGGAGTTCTATATATAAGATCGGATCTAACAGAAATATATAATACTTTAGATAAATCTAAGAAGATAATGACCCGAGCAGTAGCATTAGCCCTGGGTATTACAGTAATACTTGGATATCTTTTAGCCAAGAGTATAACGGAGCCTATTAACGATGTAACGGAGAAAGCTGCATTGATGGCTAAGGGTGATTTTAATCAACGGGTTGATATCAAGTCCGATGATGAGATTGGTAAACTGGCGGAGATGTTTAATTTCCTAACGGGAAAACTGGAAACAACCTTGGGAGAGATATCAAGTGAAAAAAGTAAGATGGAGACTATCTTAAATTATATGGCCGATGGACTCATAGCTGTTTATAAGGATGGTAGGATTATACATGCCAATCCAAAGGCAATGGAGATGCTAGGATTTTCAAAACAGATGATGACTGAAAAGAAGTATGATGAACTATTTGAGCCATTAAATAGTAAGCTTACACTTAAATATATAATAGACAATAATGAAGCTTTAATAGGTAGCGAATCCATAGGTATTTATGAATCCATATACAATGTGGATTATGCACCCTTTAAGGATGAAAATAACAATATAGGTGGATTGGTATTAGTACTAAAGGATATAACTAAACAGCAAAAGCTAGAAAATATGAGGAGGGAATTCGTAGCTAATGTTTCCCATGAACTGAAGACTCCTCTTACAAGTATAAAAAGCTATACTGAGACCCTATTGGATGGAATGCTTGAAGATAAGGATATTACAAAGCAATTTCTAGGAGTTGTAAATAGTGAAGCCGACAGAATGACTAGATTAGTAAGGGATTTACTTCAATTATCTAATTTTGACAATAATAAAACTAAATTCAATATTATTGAGAATGATTTAGTTAAGCTAATACAGCAAACTGTTATAAAACTTGGCATAACTGCAAAGAATAAAAATCAAAGGCTTGAATTTTTCACTGATTATAAGGAACTAACGGCTTGTTTTGATTTTGATAGGATAGAACAGGTTTTACTTAATATTACTAGTAATGCAATAAAATATACTGAAGAATATGGAGATATCAAAATATATCTTGATAAAAGTGATGATGATGCATTGATAATAGTAAAGGATACTGGTATGGGTATACCTAAAGAGGATCTGTCACGAATATTTGAAAGATTTTATAGGGTAGATAAGGCTCGTTCCAGAGAGCTTGGAGGTACGGGGCTTGGTTTATCAATAGCTAAGGAAATCATCGAGGCCCATAGTGGAAGCATAGAAATTCACAGTGAAATTAATAAGGGGACAGAGGTAAGAATGAGAATTCCTACCCAAGTAAAAGCCGTGTAATACTATTTTAAATGCAGTGTAACACCACTGTAATATAAAATGGTATATAATGATAGTATAATTAGGAAGGATTATGCTGGGAGGCCTAGGTATGTTTAAGAAGATAATAACAGGTACGCTGGTTTTAATAGTGCTTACTACATCTGGTATAGCTTATGCAGGACCGCTGGATGAAATGAATATAGATGGACAACAATTAGATATCAAATCGGAAGCTGTTGATATGAAAATTTCAAAGGTGAAGAAAGAAGATATACAGATTATTAGTCCTCAAATTAGCTCTGAGAAAAAAGAAGTGGTTGCAGACAAAAGTCTTACCATCTCCATAAATGTTTTAGGAGAAACATCTGTGACTTTGAGTTTTTACAAGGTGTCAAAGGTTATGAAGGTAAATGAAGAAACAAATGAATCAGAAAAAACAGAAGAGGTTACAGAATTATTTACACAAGTGGTTGAACCTAATGAAGAATTAGAGACTGACTTTAGTAAGTATATAAAAGATATTGAACAAGGAAATTATAGAATGATATTTAAAGAGGATGGAATAGAGAAACCTATAGATACCATTGAGTTTACAGTAAAGAAGACTGAAGAAGTGGTAAATAAAGAGAACCTTAATACTTTGCCAAATCTTTTAGACTTAAATATTACTGACCTTTTGCCAGGAGAGTAATAGAGGCGGGAGGTAAATATGATGAAAAAAGAAAACCTTAAATCTATATTATTAGCTTTGCTCTTTGCAGTTAGTTTTGTTCTTACACAAAGGTTATGGTTTTATCTGCCCCTTGGGGGAATGATCTCGACGGCAAAGGATATAGAACTGGAAGACATTGATATAGATATCACAGATATATTAAGCCCCCAAGACTTTGTCATAAGTTTTGGGGGTGGAGACTATGCTACATTTTTTTCAGAACCCTATGAGGTATGGAATATTACTGAAGATACAAAGGATGTATCCATTTGGGAGACGTCTAAGGAGGTACTTAGGGACTATTTAACAAAGGATTTTGAAATAAATGAAGTGGACTACGATGAGTGGAAAAAAATAATAAAATTTAAATCAATAAGAATGAACTTTGCATGTGAAATGCCTAGTGATAGCTTTATAAGGGCTATTAGCAGTGAAGACAATAATGTACCCGAAATGAAAAACGACATAGATACAATACTTATTCTGGCTACCAATGAAAAGGATATAAACAATATATATTTTGGCAATAATAGCCAAAATATATATTTTAAAGTTAAAGGCAATGTTGCAGATAGTAGGATCAGAAGGCTCATTGAAAATATTGGAGAAATCCGTGAAGAAAAGGGTTATATTTCATCTCTACCCCTTTACTCTAGTGTTGATAAAGATGTATTTACCCCAGTTTTCTCTAATGAAAGCGGTGAGTATATTCCATCCTACAGTGCAAAAAATCAAATAGATGTTTCAGATAAAGCCGGTGTAAAATCTATAGCCTATAAGTTTTTTGGTAGAACCTTTGACTTTGTTAAAGAGATTAATGAAATAGATGGTACTATTATATATATGTATGGCTATGGAGAAAAGGCTCTAAAATTTTATGAGAACGGGACTTTAGAATATCTTGAAAAGACCAATAAAGATGAGAGTGGAAATGATCTGGACTTTATAGACAGCTTGAAATATGCAGCCAAATTCGTTGACGATAATGTTGATTGGCCTATAAATATAGAAAATGCATATTTATCTGGTTATAAAACCATTGAACAGGATAACAAAACTGGCTATTTGTTTACCTTTAATTACAGATTAAAGGGTTTACCCGTATTTATTCCAGATATAGCATGGGATGAAGGAATACAGGTCAGTATTGTAGGCAGTCAAATTATTGAATATAAAAGAATAGTTAAGCTTCCCCCTCAGGAACTCAATAATAATGGGAATGAGAGGCCTTCTATTTTAAACGATGAAAAAGAAAAAAATGTGCTTAATGTCACAGAGGTTTTAAAAAAGAACAAAAATTATATTAAGAATAATTATATAATGCTATCTGGAAATGAAGTAGAAGAAGATAAAATTAAGGATTTTAAAATTGAACCATTAATAGAAGATATAGGCTTAGTTTATTATGTATATGGAGATAAGCTCATACCTGTTTGGGAAATAACTATTGATAATATAGTTTATTACTTTGATTTATACACAGGTACGAACTACACTAGTACTAATAAATATTTTCATTAAATCCTCGACTTATGTAGTCGAGGATTTTTAAAAGAAGGAGGTGCATTTATGGATTGGGCAAAGGCTAAAAATATTCTTATAATTGCTTTTATAATTACAAATCTGATTTTAGGATATTATGTTTTTAAGGACTGGAAAGCTAATAATGTTTCCTATAGCATAAGTGAAGAAAGAATTAATGATGTTAAAAAAATTCTTAATAAAAAGAATATAATTGTAAATGCCAGTGTGCCACAGGATATATTTGAACTTCCTGGATTGATACTTGAATATGAAACCTATAATAAAGAGGAGATAGAGGCTAGGGTCTTTGGAGATGGAAAAAGAGATTATATACAAAAAGTAAAGGTTTCATTGAATGATAAGTTAATCAATTATACGAAAAGGACTATAGAATTGTATAACGAGGAGACTACAGAAGAAACAGCAAAAAAAATCTCATATGATTTCATAAAAAAGCTGGGATTCCATAATGATGAAATAGAGTTTTGGGATATTAAACAAAAAAATGATGAATATGAAATACAATATAAACAAAGATATGAAGACATAATTTTAGATGATGGATATATGAAGATTGGGATAAAAAATAATGAGGTATTTTCCCTTGAGAGAAAATGGCTGAAGTCAATAACTGTAAAGCCTATTAATAAAAAAGTTATTCCTGCTACTAAGGCCCTATTATTAGGTATGGACGAACTAAGGGAGAAAAAAGAGAAAGAAGATAGTGAAGTTATAGTGACGGATATAAAATTAGTATATTCACTAAATAGTCCGGAGTTTAGTTCAATATTTGACGAACAATGGTATGAGGGAAATGAAAAATCCGGTTTGTTTTATTGGAGAATACGTTTGGAAAGTGATGAAGATATAGATATAAAAGCGGAAGCTTATGAATAAAATTACTTTGATGATAAAAGTAGAAGGACAATATCCTTTCAAAGAGCCAATTACTTTGGGCATATTTGAGGAATAGAAATATAAAAGATTTATTGTAATTTTCATATCTGCTATAATAGTGATATTAATGGGACTATAAAAATTTATTATAGAAAGGTTGAAACACTTAATGGGTCTTAAATTCTGTTCTTTAGCAAGTGGCAGCAGCGGAAACTGTCAATATGTAGGTAGTAAAGAAACAAAATTATTGATAGATGCAGGACTAAGTGGCAAATATATAATGCAAGCTTTGCAAAATATAGATGTTGAAGGAGATAAAATCGATGGACTTATCATTACCCACGAACATAGTGATCATATCAAAGGGGTAGGGGTGTTGATGAGAAAATTTGATATACCATTATATGTAAATGAAAAAACATGGGATGCCATGAAGGATAAGATAGGATCAGTTAAAGGAAAGGATATTAGACTTTTTAATGGCTGTAAGCCTTTTCTTATTGGAGATATAAAAGTCAATCCCTATAATATATCCCACGATGCATGTGATCCTATGGGCTATTCCTTTATTCATAATAATTCAAAGGTTAGTATAGCCACTGATTTAGGTTGCATATCCGATGATATAATTAATGAAATAAAGGATAGTGATTTACTTGTGCTTGAAGCAAATCACGATGTTGAAATGGTGAAGTTTGGTAAATATCCTTGGTTCTTAAAAAAAAGAATTCTTGGGGACTTTGGACATTTGTCCAATGAGACGTCAGGAAATATATTGACAGAAGTAGTGAAAACTGGAAGGGTTAAGTATGCACTATTGGCCCATCTTAGCAAAGAAAACAATTTTCCCGAACTAGCCTATGAAACAGTTAAGAATATTTTAGAAGAGAATGACATACATGTGGATGTAGATGTAAGTTTAGATTTAACCTATAGAAATAGAATTGGAAGGGTATATAATATACAAGACCCCCTTTAAGTAGATATATTATATTAAAAAATGCGCCCAGGGGGCGCATTTTTAGTTAAAATACTCGTCTAGCCTTTACATATCTTTTATTGTAATTGCCAGTAGTTATATCCGAGATAATTACACTATATTTGCTTCCCGATGAAGCATGAATGAATTTTCCATTCCCGATATAAATACCTACATGGGATATCCTAGTACCCTTTCCGTTGCTATTAAAGAAAACTAAATCTCCTATTTGTAAATTGCTTTTACTAACCTTTTTTCCTACTTTTGATTGCTCACTGGAGGTTCTTGGTATACTAATACCCGCTTTTTTAAATACATATCCAGTAAAGCCTGAGCAGTCAAAACGGCTAGGGCCAGTCGCACCATATTTATAGGGTGTGCCTAACAATTTTTTTGCTTCTTGAACAATTTTAATAGCAGTTCTATTAGCACCCCTTGATACGGTATTTTCTATGCTGTCACCAAAAACAATACTTACATAATCCTTATGTATCCATCCCTCTTGGCCTTTAGCTGTTATGATATTATACCAATCATCTAAATAATCCTTTATGTATATGTAAGTTTCAATATTTAATGTGTCCAAGATTTCTGAGTCAATAGATCTTTCTTTTCTTAGGTTTACGTTATCTCCAACGATTATTGCCCTAGAGTAATTAGGTTTGATCTCTACATAGTCCCTATGTATCCAGCCCTTTTTTTCTTTGTCTACAGATATTTCATACCATTCGTTTTCCGTATTGATTATTGTTATTTCATCTTTTTTAGATAAAGTAGCTATGATACCTGAGTCGATGTCGGGTTCTTTTCTAACATTTAGAGTATCAGCCGTTATCATACCTTTTTTTAGTAGGTCTTTTTCCTCATCCACAGCAATAAGATCATTCAAAATCCATCCTTGAGTTTTAGAAGTAGTTTCTATTAAGTACCAGTTGCTGTCATTAGATAAAACGTCAACCTCTTCACCGATCGAAAGCTTAGTTAATACTTCTGAGCCTGTTTTCGGAGCTTGTCTAATATTCACATTGTTTCCTAAGATTACACCTTGAGCCTGTCCTTCACCGAATACTGTAAAGGTGGAAGAAGCCACGCATGCAAGGCTTAAAGATAGGGTGAGCAGTGTTTTAGAATATTTCATTTCTCGTATCCTCCATAATTTATAGCACCTTGTGTAATAATTTCCTACTACATTAATATTATAACATTTAAAAATTGTTCATTCAATTTAATGATAAAGAAATAAATTTGAATATATTAAATTTGTAGGTAAATATTAGGTGAGCAAATTGCATAATTACTTTCTATAAAAACCATCTATAGAGATTCCAGTCAAAACTTCAACTTACACATATCAAAAATCCCCAGAAACATCGGATATTTTGACATGTATAAGTTAAGTTATACTATGAAAACCCTATACATATAGTTTTAAAATCCCAATAGCTATACCACCAAATATGCTTATATCTTAAGTAATTAATTTAAGAACCAATGAATTTTGAAGAAAAACTGATATAATATGAATTATAATAATTTAAAGCCATAGAAGATAAGCCTAGGAAGTATAAAAGATACACATATCTAAGGTATAGTTGTGTATGCTATTTTTGTGGTGAAGTAATATCATTTAATCGAATACATCTATAGAGATTCCAGTCAAAACTTTAATTTATACATATCAAAAATCTCCGGAGATATGGGATGCTTTGCTATGTATAAATTAAGATTTACCCTAAACTCTCTATAAAATAGAATATGAGGTGTGGTAGAAAAATGAATATATCCATAATATCTGTAGGAAAGATAAAGGAAAAATATTTTAAGAATGCAATCAGTGAATACAGTAAAAGATTGAGTAGATACTGCAAACTAAGTTTTATAGAAGTACCAGATGAAAAAGCTCCCGAAAGCTTAAGTGAAATAGAGATGGAAAATATAAAGGATAAAGAAGGTCAAGGAATACTCAAAAATATCAAAGAAGGAACCTACGTGATAGCACTAGATATAAAGGGAAAAATGATGACCTCAGAAGAGCTTGCCACAAAACTAGATACCCTTGGGATACAAGGTAAAAGCAGCATAGCCTTCATAATAGGCGGCTCCCTAGGACTATCAAAAAATGTCTTGAATAGAGCCGATTTCAAGCTGTCATTTTCCCCAATGACTTTCCCTCATCAGCTTATGAAGGTAGTATTGCTTGAGCAGGTGTATAGGGGGTTTAGGATAAATCGGGGGGAACCTTATCATAAGTAACTGGAGTTTTTGAAAGAGACATCTTTTTCTAGATGTCTCTTCTTAAAAGCTATTCTATTAAATGATCATGTGAATCGTATTCTTCCATCTCATCCTATAACTGTATTTCCTATTATATATACTATAACAATACTTATCCTTTTTATTCTTGAACTTGGCCTTTCTCAGAAATATATTCACTGCTTTCAATGGCATCTTCCCCATACTTCAATCTAGCCTTCTTACACCTATCTATGGCAGCCAAACAAGCCTGTCTAAACATAATAATTTGTTCTTTATCGTCGTCTAAGCTATTTGGATTTTTTAATTGCTTATCGAATTTTTCAAGATAAATTTTTTCTTGTTTTAAAGTTATATCTATCTGCTTAAGCATAAGTTTCCTATCGCTCATGTTTATCACCTTTATCCGTTGTTTTGCGAGTCCTTCATTATATAAGAGGTGCAAGTAAATAATTTCCATTTTGTTGTTTTGATATATCCATCCTGTGTTCATGATTGAATTGAAAGAATTAATTGACAGTTTTATTAAAAAGGTATTAATACCTAAATCTAAATTATTTCTTCTTTAAATAGTTCTGAGATTTCAACTTCTAGAGCATTAGCAATTTTTTCAATAATAACTATAGTAGGATTCTTTTTACCCGCTTCAAGTTCACCGATATAAGTAACTGAAATATCTGCTTTTAATGCTAGTTGTTTTTTAGTCCATCCTTTAGCTTGTCTAAGGGTAGTAATTCTTGTACGTATTATTGTTCTAATCATCTCCTAACCTCCTTATTGAATATATTATACAACTATAGTTTATTATAATCAACAATTATAGAGTATTATAAATTAAAAATTTTTATGCTATTATTAAACTATAGCGTATTATTCAAAGGTGGTTGATTCTATGGATTTGGCTAATAGATTAAAAATAATTAGAAATAATAAGGGTTATAGTGTCTATAAATTATCACAGCTTTCGGAAATATCTTCGACTTATATACATGAAATTGAAAAAAGTAAAAAGCAACCAACTGTTGAAGTTGTTTCAAAACTCTGTAGAGCCTTAGATATTACCCTATCTGAGTTTTTTCAAGAAGAGATTGAGAAAAAAACAATAACTCTTGATGAAGTTATTGAAGAACTCGAGAATCTCACTCCTTCACAATTAGAAGCTATTAGATTGACTGCTAAAACTATGAAGGAAAAATAAAGAGTGATATTATGAAAAATATATTGAGCTTATAAAGTCTAAGTATAAGCTCACAAACAATAGGGTCATAAGCCCACTTTTTAGACTTCGCTATAATAAATAGAAAGTTTAAAAGTGGGCTTATGATCCTATAATATTCTTGGTAATCTTTATTATAATGTATTAATTATGTCAATATGTAAATAATCTATTTATTAGTATATAGTAGATTGTGGTGTCGATAGAAACGGCCTTTGACACCTAAGCATCTACCCTCTTATGTTTCCTAGTTTTTCTCATTTGTTTTGTAGTTTTTAAATAATTTTCTTTTACTCGTAACACTACCACTCCCCTATAAATATCTAACATTTAGGATAAAAATATTTAAAAAGCAAATATTTTAAAACCGTCTTTTCAGCATTTCCTTAACGTATAAATCTATAATTTTTTGAAGTTACTTACTCTTATTCGCTATTCTTCACATCAATTTTATAGGTGTTAAAAGATATGTAACATTTACTCTCTTTGGGGCTTGAAAAGTTGGTATTAACTTTTTCATAGATAACAGTATATTCTCAACATCAGTAACAAAGCCACTGAGGGTACAAATATTAGTCATTTTGTCACTTCTCAATATGTAAAACCCTTCTGTATGTCCACAGCGAGTATAATTCATATTCCTATCTACAGCATACAAGTAATTTAGATAATGAACTTTATCGGGTTTTGAGAGTTTGACAATGAATTCCTCATTTATAAACATCACTTCACCTTTAGGACTGAATGAGAAAAGAATCTTTTTCATATCTTTCTTAGGGAAATATGTTTCTAAATCCACGGTAGGTGATGGTTTATCTTTTACTAAGTTTCCTAATGGTCCAGATATAGAAGCGTAATTATTTACTGAATAGTAGTGGAATGAAGCAAAGGCAAGCATAGAGATTAAAAACAAAATTACAAAAACAGCAGATAGTATGACATTTACTACAGGCGTATATCTTTTATATTTCCATAGTGAAACTCCTCTAAGTATTATAAATACTAATATATGGTAAATTCTATCATAACATACTCATATAGTCAATAAAAATAACTCGTATAGCATGTTATGTTTCTATTCTTTAAAAAGTATAGTATTTGTAAAGGAGTGGATACGATTGGATTATGTTGCTTTAGGAAACAGAATAAGAGAAGAAAGATTAAGATTAGGGCTTACACAGGAAAAATTAGCTGAGGATATAGACATTTCAATTTCATATATGGGACAAATAGAAAGAGGAGAGAGAAGTCTTACACTTGGGAGTCTTGTAAAGGTGGTTAATAGATTAGGGGTAACTATAGATTATTTACTTACTGATTCAGTAAAAGTAGAGGATGAGCAGTTAATGAAACAGTTGTTAATGCTTATGGATGGTAGGACAAGCAAAGAGAAAGAAATGGCATTGAATTTGGTTAAGCTTGTATTTGGGTATTTGGATGAGTGATAACTCAATATCTTGGTGAAGGTATTAAAAACAAATAATTGATTTAATAGATGTTCCTATGAAGATTGATTAATAATTCATAGGAAGTTTCTTTTGCGATAAATTGTATTTCTGCAAAATTTATGAAATATTGACGAAATAGATAGAGTAATTTTACAAAATTTGCATAATTAATATAGTAAATGATTAGTAGGATAATTTTCTAGGGTTTTCGGTGTAGTGTTACTGACATATATTGTGAATACCATAGTTATGTGCAATTATAAACTAAGATTAGGAAGGATATAAAGAATGAAAGGTAATAGAGATAGAGTTATATATATTGATAAAGAACATCTGAAAAAGCATAATGTTATAAAAGATGTTTTCAGTTATAAGGATTTAGATTTAGATAGTAAGACTAAAGATACATATGAGTATTTTGAAAATGAGTTCATTGAATCATACAGATTATCTGCAGATGTTCACAATATTAATGAGTTTAGCTTTTACTTAAAAGATAGTTTTCAATGTAATGCTTTTGCTATGCAGAGAAAAGGATACAATATCATAGGTATTACAAATAGTTATCCCATTTTATTAACAGAAAAGTTTGATTCAAAATATTTTGAAAAAATAATATTCACCTTCTTAATAAATAAGGAAAATATTGGTTTAGCATATATTGATCTATGCAAGAATGAGGAGTATGATTTTGGAAAATTTATGATAGATTGTTCAATTAAATTTACTTTAGGTCATGAATTTCGTCATATATTACAATTTAATAGTAGCAAAATAAGAAAAGAGAGTTATTATTTTCAAGAAAACGTAATGCAAAACAAATTTGATATTAGAAGACATGCATGGGAGTTTGATGCAGATAGATATGGATGCTACAATGTGTTAAAGTATGTATTTAGAGCTAATACAAGGTTAAAAGAGCGATCTGATGATAAATTCAAATGTTTACTTTACGCTGGATGTGCAAGCATGATGATTACAAAATACTTATTCTATTATGGCTTAATCTATCAAGGTATTCCTACAATATCAATAAAAAAAATAAAATTTTATACTAAGAAATATTCACATCCACATCCGTTGGTAAGATGTATGAATATTCTTGAGCATTATTATAGCAATATTCTAAATGATTTTCCTAAGTTGGAAATGGATGACCAGGAATTTTTTAATAATGTGTATGGAATTATGAAATTATATTTTGACTCTTTATTAGGAGATAAAAACTTCATAAATGAAATTTTCGATGATTTAAATACGCATATTGATAATGTTAATAATTATAATGGTGAATTATACGATGTGGCTATCAAAGATGAAGCTATAAGAAATTTATTAATTTCCAGTAATAGTAAGTTTGAAGATTTCTAATAATTACTTAGAAGGTTTATAACTGCACATAACACAGCAGTTCCCAACACAACCTTTTGACACCGATATTGCTGGATAGAGTGAACAGGTTCTAGTAAGTTTAATAGTTAGCCTGTGACCCGTGCGCATTAGCGATTGATGTGTTGTATAGTGAATGTCACAAAGTATCCTGAAGGCATTTTAAAATGAGTAGAAGGGAGATATCTATTCTAAGCTTGTATTGATTTCAAGCTAGATTCATAATTTGGTGTGGTTTATGATATACTTTCCATAGTGCGAGTCGCTGAAGTATAGGATTATTTTATGGCAAAATAATCTTACTTAGTTTGATTAGATATTGCTATTTTATTGTCGAATAGTACTGAATTTTAAAGTTCATACGTGCTCATTTTTGTGTATGAGTAACAAAGAATTATACTTAGGCAAATGTTTGGAGGTGTAGCGATGCATGAGTTTTTAAAGCTATTTATTGAGATGAAGAAGGAATTTATTAACTTAGCAGGTGTTATAGCCTTAATTGTACTTATAATTTTAATAGTAATCGAGTATTTCATTGTGAAAATTAGGAAGCCTCAAATATGGCTTGAACTTAAACTCTTTGGAATTCTAGCTGTTGTTGGAATAGCATTGGTTTTAAATAATTCAATAACTAGCACCATTGCAATTATAATCATGGGGACCTTTATTTGTTCAGAACGTTTCTTAGAACGTATAAGTGCAATAGTTATGAAAAGCAGTAATTACAGATTTGAAAATGGCGTTAAAACAGATATACAAGAGAAAATTAATCGTAATAATAAAGTAGATGAGCATAAGAGCATTGATTTGATAAACGAAAAAATAGAATTAAAATCAAATTTACTTAAACCTGTAAGAAATCATTTAGACATTGAAAAAAGAGAACATGTACTTAAGAGCATTGACGAACTATCTCAATTATATGGCAACAGTAAGTTGTTCATGAACATAAAGATGATTAAGAAGAAAGAGACTATTTTATATGACTCAATTTTGGAATTAGAGAGTGGTCAAGTGGTAATGTTTGAAATTCGAGAGTCTAGTATCAGCAAAATAGGATTTATTGAAAAAGACGTAAAATATATGTTAAGAGAGTTGAGAAAATACTATGGGAAACAAAGAAACATTAGTTGTGTGGCAATCGTATATTCTGATGAGGACTTTGATTTTTACACTATGGGTGACATTTGTATTTTAAAAAGCGAAAGTGCCATTTATGATACTTTTAAAGAGGTGAGGAAATGGATAGACTTAAAGGTTGGATAAAGGATAAGCTAAAAAAACAATCAATTCTAGGATCGGCTACCTATAACAACATTATATATGTCTTATTGTTTCTATTTTTTTTGTTTATGCTATTGATAATACCTTCTGTGTTTATTTCTATTCCAATTTCTATTATATATTATCATGTTTACGATGCTAATTTAAAATTAATTATTTTTGTTGTATTCGTTATTCTATTGATATTTCTATTAAATAGATCATTAAAACACCATAACAGAAAAATAGAGATTTCTGAAAACTTGTTTTTGGTGAATAATGATACAACTAAGTATTTACCTATATTTGAAGTGCTTGAGAGAGAAGAGCTATGTGGTGAAATTGATGTATATATCACGAAAAAAGAGAACGAAAAAATTAGTATTGAAGTTAGTCGTCAAAGATCGGTACTTATAATTGGAGAAGAATTTTATGATAAAAAAATTGAGAATATCAAATCACTTATTTATCATGAAATATTCCATCATAGATTTTGGTTATTTCAAGCTATTAACTTTACTTTTAAAAACTCTCTAAAAGAAATTAATCACAAAAAAAATCAAGTAAATAAAAGGTATGGATGTGCATTTGATTTACTTGGTATAACTTATTTAAATCGATCAATAGAATTGATGAATGAGGTGATAATAACTATTACTTATACAGTAGTGTCGTTATATAGTTCGTTTATAAATGAAACATTTGCAGATTTTTATGCAATTGATAAAACGAAAAGTTCAGGAATAATAAGATTTCTAAGATCGAAAACCAAGGGTGAATGTTATGATTATAAAATGTATGACGATTCTCATCTAGAGCCTAAAATGAGAATTAGAATTTTAGAAGAATATTTCAGTCATAAGTACATGAAGCGGGATCATAAGCTTTGGTTTACAAAACTGATAATCATATTCGTTGCAGTTGTGCTATCATCATTTGCTTTCTCAAAACTTATGATATTAATTTCTCAAAAATATTCGAGCATACCAGTTGAGTATTTGAAGAATAAATGGATTGCATTATTCAATAATAATGAAAAAATTGCACTTGCATATTTTCTGTTGTTTACATCTGTGCTAGGTTCAGTTTTCGGGATAAGAAAATGGTTTAGCTTAAGTTATTATAATGCATCATCAATAGCTGAAATTCGTAAAAATGCAATATTTTATACATCACTATCTTTGTTTATGGGGTGCATAGGATTGATGATTCTTATTGGTCAAAATATTATTTTACTAATTTTGGCATTAGTTTTTGGGATAATTTTTAGAGCATCAAACTAATCTAGAACATTAATGAAGATATAAAGTTTAATAGACTATGCCCCATCCTTTTTAAGACAAGTTGGAAGAGGAGAGAGAAGTGTTACATTTTTGACTCTTGTAAAATTGACCAATGGGTTAGGTGTAACCATAGACTATTCTCTAACGGATTTAGTAAAAACACAAGATGAACAGCTAATGAAACAGATGTTAAAGCTCATGATGGTAGGACAAGCAAGGAAAAGGAAATGGTACTGAATTTAGTTAAGCTTGTATTTTGGGATTTGGATGAGTGATAACTCAGTATCTTGATGAAAGTATTAAAAAGTAAATAATTCTTTAACTAGAAATTCCTATAGGATTTATAAATCATAGGAATTTTTTTGCAATAAATTGTATTTTCACAAAATTTATGAAATATTGACAAAATACATAGAGGGATTTTACAAAATTTACATAATTAATATAGTAAATGATTAGTAGGATAATTTTCTAATATTTTCAGTGTAATATTACTGACATATGTTGAGGATATAATAGTTAGATAACAAACAGGAAAGGAGAGAATTATATGGTTGAGTATGATAAAAGAAAGTTTAAAGTATTAGAAAAAAATATTAGGCACTCAAATAGATATATCTACTCTAAAGAAGTAAATAGTATTATTGACGAAATTATGGAAATTTCAAAATCACATATTATAGAAATTGGACAAGATGTTGAGTTATATCGATGTCAGGTTGGATGCATATATAAAGAAGATGAAAGCAATTATGATATATTACCATATGAAAAATTAAGAATGTTTCCAAGAAAGAATATAGCTAATGAAGGACGAGCTAATCCTAAAGGTATACCATATTTATATATGGCTACTGATATGAAAACTGCTATGTGTGAAGTAAGAGCTTGGCCTGGACTTGATGTATCATGCTGTGTTTTTAAGCCTAAGCAAAAGTTAAAATTAATAGATTTAACTAAACAATATAAAGCTGGACTAATTATCGATTTTAAAAAAAATTTAGTATTATCTAATGATTCTTCCGAAGATTTGTGGGGAGAAATAAATAATGCATTTTCTTTTCCAATATTAAGTACGGACAATTCGGCAGATTATTCTATAACGCAAGTAATTGCAGAGATAATTAAGAATGAGGGTTATGATGGTTTATTATATAACTCATATTTTACAAAGAATACTTCGAGAGGCAAGAATATTGTTTTATTTGATAAAGATAAGGTAAAGATTTGTTATGGACATGTTGTTGAAATTAAAAAATTAGATATAGATATTAAACAGGTTGGAAATACAGTTTGGTATGAATAATTGTTTATCACCTAACACAGCAGTTTCTAACACAAGCCTTTGACACCAAATTTTCTTGATAAATGGTAGATAGTTGGTGGGTAAAGTCGACGCCAAATTGTACGGGCCATTAGCGTGAAGAACTGTGGAAACGTTACAGAGCATTAAACTAATGTATTTGGAAAAATGTATATTATTAACTTTAAGGAGGAGAATTATGTGGCCTTTAGGAGACTATGAAAGATTAGTGAGTGAAATTAAACGCCGTGAAAACATGAATATACCTGTTACATTTGGAATACTAATAGCAGATTATAGACAAGTAAAATGTAGAGAGTATATATTAAATTATATAAATCGATTCAACTATAAATCTGATAGGTATATTAACTTTTATTTGCCAGGATATTTAGAAGAAGATATATCTAGAAAAAGAAAAGATAAGATAAGGATACACGAAAAAGAATATTATTTTGATGAAGAGATTTACATGAGATTTTTATATAAATTAGAAAGTGATTTTGAAATTGATTATCCATATAATCCTGTTCTATTATTACTTGAATATGATAGAGGAAACTTTAAAAAATCTAAGAGGATAGTAATAGAATTAGATAAAGATGGAGCAGATATAAAATTAGTTGGGGAACTATTTGAGAGAATATTTTCATATGCTACTAGTAGCTCTTCAATAAATAATATCTCAAACAAATTAATGAAAACTGAAATAACAGATGGATTGCTTGACAGTATTATTGCTGCTATTGATAATAGCTATTTAACAGCTATATATGATAAAGCTAATAATATTGCTAAATACAAACTAAAAAAATAATGTTTAAGACATCATGTAACATAGCAGTCCAAGAGATAAACTTCTGTCCCTATTTCGCTGGATATAAGGTAGCCATTGATAAGCAAAATCAGTGAAAAACCTAAGTATGTTTACGTCGGGAACTGTGAGAACGTTAGCTGAAATGCATTTATTAAGGTGATAACTATGAATAAAAAAGAGTGGAATAATAGAATTGCAAATAGAAGTGATTTTACTGCAGGATTAGTACATTTAACAAAATCTAATAAAGATAAAAATAAGTCTTCATTGGAAATATTAATGAAGATTTTAAAAGAGCAAAACCTAATAGGTAGTACAATTAATTCAGGTTATATAGTAGTAGATATTCCAGCAGTTTGTCTTCAAGATACTCTGTTATATTTATTAGCTAACTGTTAACTTAACAGCCCACAATATGACTTATGATAAATAGGATGTTAGAAAAAATCACATTGGTGACTGTAGGAACATTAGGTGAAATATCAAAAAATACTAGGTAATATTGATTGTAAGATAGATTTAATATAGCATATTATATAATCATACAAGATTACTTAAAAAAGGAGGATAGCCTATATGCCTATACCGGAAAAAGTTTCTGTTAATAAACTATTGTTATGGGAAGAAAACCCACGGCATACAACTTCAGAAACCCAAAAAGAAGCGATTTCTCAATTGGTAACTGGTTATGGAGACAAAATTTATAATTTAGCTAAGGATATTGGCAAAAATGGCTTAATTGAACCTTTAGCGGTTCTAAAGAAAGATAATACATATGTTGTTTATGAAGGGAATAGAAGATTGTTAGCAATGAAGCTAATAATTAACCCTGATATTATAAAAGATATTGATTTAAAGATGTATAATAAGTTTTCTTCAATTAAAAAAACTGATAATTTTAATGATACTATTTCAGTAAATACATATCAAGAAAAAGAAATGGATAAACTATTACACTATGTTGAATTAAGACATAACGGAGAGTTGGATGGGAAAGGGGTAATAAAGTGGAATGCTCCTAGTAAAGCCAGATTTTTTGAATTAAGAAATAATAAAAATGATAAATATCTAATATTCTATAGATTTCTCAAAACAAACAACGTATTAAGTGATAGAGATTTTAACTTGGTAAGTAAAACTAATTGGGAACGTATTCTTTTGAAGCCTGGGCAAGAATTTCTAGAGTTAGTATATGAAGGTGGAGAGTTTAAAACAAGTTTAGCTTTATATGATTTTAAAAAGAGAATTCAGCTTATAGCTTCAGAATTAGCGGGGCAGAATGTAAGCCGTGTATATGCTAGAGTTAACCAGGAGATATTTTTTAATGAAATGAAAGAACGTTTAAATCTCAATAATAAAAGTGATGGATGTCAACAAGTTGATATGTCATCTTTAGAGAATATAGAAATTGAATCTAAAAAAGATACGGAAGAATCAAAAAATGATGATATTGAGCTTAAGGAAGTCTATGGAAAAACTAAATCAAGTACAAAATCGCTACAATTCACAGAACCTATTAAATCACAAGATACAATGCAACGTATAAATAATAAAGATGATGATACTATTGATAAAGATAGTTTATTAGATAATAAAGAGATTGCAGAAAATAATGATGTAACAGACTTAGGGACTAAAGATATAAAGATAAGTGATAAGAAGAGTAGCGGTAATAATCTCAATTGTTTTTTTGCTGAATTAAAGAATACTATAGACTTTTCACAACAAGATAATAAAGGTATTCAATGTATTATAAATGAATTAGAAAAGATATCATCAAAAAAACTTCATAAGACTATACCAATAGCTAGTGCTTTTTTAATGAGGTCATTACTTGAACAGTCTATTTTATATTTATTAAGAGAACGAAATGTACTTAAAAGTATAAAAGAAAAGTCAAAGGGAGAAATTCCAGGCTTGATGAAATTAATTAAATATGTAGATAATCATAAAAGTAATTTATTTAGTAATGATAGAGAACTTGAAAGATGTTGGAATGTTGTTTCTAAAAACATTGGTACAAAAGACCATCTAGATTTAATTGTTCATCATCCAGAATTAATCCAACCGGATGGTAGTGTTTTACAATCTATCGCCAATAATGGTTTCAGAGCATTAATAGAAAAATTACTTACCATATAGAATTAGCCATAGGTTTAATAATTATGTTATTATTTATATAAAGGATGTGTTGGTATGGCTAATTACTCACCGCTTAGATATCCAGGTGGTAAAGCAAAATTATATTCTATGATAAAGGAAATAATATATAATAATAATTTAAAAGGATGTACATATGTGGAGCCTTTTGCTGGTGGAGCAGGACTTGCATTAAATTTACTCTTTAAAGGTGATGTAGATAAATTAATATTGAATGATTTTGATAGATCAATATATGCTTTTTGGTATTGTTGTTTATACTATACAGATGAATTTATTAAATTGATAAATGAGACTCCTGTTAATTTAGAAAATTGGCAGGAACAGAGATTATATCAAAAAGATAAGGATAATGTTGATTTACTTACTTTAGGATTTTCAACTTTCTATTTAAATAGAACAAATAGATCTGGAATTATAAAGGGCGGTATTATAGGCGGTCAGAGCCAAACTGGCAAGTATAAATTAGATTGTCGTTTTAATAAGGTAAATCTAATTTACAGGATAAGAGAAATACAAAAATACGCTAATAAAATATCTATACATAATCTTGATGCTGTAGAATTAATTAATAGTTATTTAAAGGATATGGAAACAAATTCGTTTACCTTCTTTGATCCTCCATATTATCATAAAGCACAGGGATTATATACAAACTTCTACAATCATAATGATCACATTGACCTCAAAAACAAAATAATTGAGGCTATGCGCACTCATTATATTATTACATATGATAATGCCGATGAAATAGTTGATATATATTCAGAGATGGATTCTTTATGCTATGACATTTCATACAGTGCAACGGTTAAACGAAAAGAAAAAGAAATAATGATATATAGCAATCTATTAAAAGTATAAAGATTTACGGATATTAACCAGTGCTGGTAGGTATCCGTTTTTATATACTTGTTTAATGGAAATCACCCAATACAGCAGTTTCCGGAACTATTATTATCAAAACGGAAGGATTAAAAATCGCATTGGGAACTGAACGGTACGAGTAGACCGATAGCAAAGATAAAATTTAGGGACAAAAAACCTGTCTCTTGTTCGGTCTATAGTACTTGGATACCTGGAGGAATAATAGTAAGAGTTTTGATATTTTTATGAAGGTAGTAAAAAAATAAATAATTGTTTAATTACATATTCCTATGAAGATTGTTAATCCATAGGAGTTTTTTCTGCAAGAAATTACATTTTTACACAATTTATTGAGTATTGATAAAAACAGATAGAGGAATTTTACAAAATTTGTATAATTAATATAATAAGTGATTAATTTGAATTAGAAGAAATATGACATATGTTATGAATCCCATAGTTAGGTGAAATCTTATTAAGAAAGGAAATTATTATGGATAAAAGATATCAAGTTTTTATAAGTTCAACATATCAGGATTTACAAGAAGAGAGACAAGAAATTATACAAGCTTTACTAGAATTGGATTGTATACCATCTGGAATGGAGTTATTTCCTGCTGCTAATGAAGATCAATGGAGTTTAATAAAAAGAGTAATTGATGATTGCGATTATTACATGGTTGTAATAGGAGGACGATATGGGTCTATTGGGCCAAGTGGATTAAGTTATACTGAAATGGAGTATAGATATGCTTTAGAATGTGGAAAGCCAATTATTGGGTTTATACATAAAAGTCCAGATAAAATAGTTGCTGGTAAGTCTGAAAAAAGTGATGAAGGTAAATTGAAATTGGAAGAATTTAGAAAATTAGTTTCTAGAAAAATGGTAAAATATTGGGAAACGCCAATGGAGTTAGGTTCAAAAGTCTCAAGAAGTTTAATAAGCCTAATTAAAAATAATCCAGCCATAGGGTGGGTAAGAGCTGATAAAGTAACAAATGAGAATTCTGCCAGTGAAATTCTTAGTTTAAAGAATAAAATTGAATCTTTAGAAGAACAATTAGAATTATCTAGAACAAAAGCTCCGGAAGGAACTGATGAATTAGCTCAAGGAGAAGATGAATTCAATATTGATGTAATTATAGAAGATTATACTGAAATTAGAAACTATATGAGTATTAATATGACTTGGAATCAAATATTTTATATTCTTGCTCCGATGATGATAAATGAATCATCAAAAGATGATTTAAAAAAAGCATTACGTCATTATGTCGCTAAAGAAGTTCAAGAATATATGATCCAGAATGATTTAGATACTAATCCAACTACAGTTCATGATATTGATAATACATCCTATGACACTGTTATTGTTCAACTTAGAGCTTTAGGTTTAATAAAAAAAAGTAATAAGAGTCGAAGCATCAAAGATACCAATACTTACTGGACGTTAACACCATATGGTGATGAAGTAATGACAAAATTAAGAGCGGTGAGAAAAACATTTTCTCAATAAGACCTCACATAACAAAACAATTAGCAAAACTCCCTTCGCTGGGTGCAAGTGCACTTACGTAGTAGAGCTTTGCGGAATCAGTGCATAGATGTCGCTAATCCGAAATGTTAGTACGCCAAGCAAAGCTTGGCTCTTCTGACCAGATGAAAGTTCTGGCAAGGCAAGGTCTAGCCAACCACCTTTATCGAGTGTTGCGCTGTGGCTGGCGACAGTCAGAGTGAAGTGTACACAGAGAATTCTATAGACCATAGGGGAGACCGTAATCCCTGAAGCACATCCAGCCCCGTCAGTCGTGTCCCTACAGTAGTAGGTTTTTGTAGATGACGACGTGTTTAACGTCACGGAAGTCAAAACGGATAAGTCGATATGGTGAGACTTAGAAGGTCTACCGGGGTCAAAGAACATGGTATGTAGAAAGAGAAGAGTCAGGA
>JAOASB010000042.1 GCA_025210375.1 Maledivibacter sp.
TACTTGGCTAAGCCTGATATGCGAATATCATCCTATATTTAATTGCTTAAGATATAAGCATATTTGATGGTATAGTTCTTAAGGTTTTTTAACTATATATAGTAGATAGTTTTTGCAGAAGGTAATTATGCAATTTGCTCTATTGTTAAGGCTATAAAATATAATTTTTTGATAATAAATAATATAGATGTACACCAATAAAACCATAAAAAAAAGTTAGACTTGATTCTGTGTTCATAACACATTATCATGGTCTAACCCATATTCATTATATCTATTGTTTTTTACTACATCTCTTACAGATATTTAATTCCTTTCCTTCATTGTCAGTTGCAGTCCATAAAAGCTTTACTCCTGTTTTTTTACATATGGGACACGTACCTCTCCATCCATCCTTCTTTATGGTATTTCCCCTGTAACCCTTAGCCATGATTTATCCCCCTTTTTATTTTTGAACTTTTTGACTATTTTGATATTTTAGTAAATAATATCAAATTTAGTTAACTTTTGTCAAGCTCTATGGCTTTATAGAGATTACAGTAATGACTTTATTTTATATAGCCTATGCCATGGTTTATATGAATATTGGTATTCATTCCCTCCGAGTACAGTTTTAATCTTTTTAAGATATATTCAGCATCACTTTTATGGGCTACACAGGGTTGACAATTTTTTATCCTTATGGGTATCAGCTGTGCTTCTGCCCTTTCATCCTTAATTTTCAATTTGACTATTATGGTTTCATCGGTACCATTTGGTATTTGTCTATCAAATATAAAGTTTCCAAGGCTATAAAATATGAGTCCCTCCTTATACCTTTCTACTCCTTGAAGTACGTGGGGATGGTGTCCTAGCACCAAATCCCCTCCACTATCTATTACTGTATGGGCAATATCTTTTTGCATACTACCTGGATAAAACTCATATTCCTTACCCCAATGGAAGGATACAATCAAAAAATCACAGTTCTTTTTTGCAGATTTTATCTCATCCCCTAGGGTATCAAAATCAACCTTTGCAACATCGGGTCTATCAATAAAGCTTATATATCCTTCCGGAGGAAAAACTGAATATCCAAGAAAGCCGACCTTGCAACCATTTTTTTTGATATAAAATGGCTTTCTTCCTTCATTATAATTATGTCCGGCCCCAATAAAATCAATATTAAAGTCCTTGAGTATATTCATTGTGTTTATTATGCCCTTGGTATCATAATCCATGGTATGATTATTAGCTAAATTCAATATATCAAAACCAGTCTCTTTGATGGCAGGCGTGCTTTCTGGATTGGCTTTAAATAAAAGTATGGATTTCTTCAAAGCAGGAGTCCCCTCAGTAGTTATGGGACACTCTAAATTTCCAAAGGTAATATCGGCTCCTTCAAATACATGTTTTACTTTTCTATAGGGATAATCATAATCATCATCGATCCTATCCCCTACCCCCCTATCCAAAAGTATATCTCCAACAGCACATAGGATTATTTCCCTAGAGTAATAGACTTTACCCATTACCCCAATTATTAATACTATAAATAATGCTATCACTAAAAAATACTTTTTCATAGCTCCATTATCTCCTTAAACCTTTATCTATTGCCTAAAAACTACGACTCCAACCTTAGAACTTTGAGCTTACTACTTTAAACGTCTCTAACATCCCGTGCTATATGGATTTGCTGGAGTAGGAATTTCTTCCTTACCCCCCTTAATAAAACTATCCATCCAATCTGGACGCTGGGGCATTGTATTTTCTTTAATTGTCTTCTGCCATTCTTCATCGGTAAGCCTGATTTTCGAATCAAATTCAAAGTAACTAAATACTGCACCCCTAGTGAGATATAACTCCTCTCCTATGGGAACAACAACATAAATCTCGTAGGCAGGCCCAACACCTACTTCAAAATATCCCCCTTCACTGAAATCATTTGGTGCCATCGTATGAATATCAGCTATTACGGCCATATTTTTATCGGTTTCAGAGGTTATCTCATACCATCTCATACCATCTCCTGCAAATGAGCTTGTAAGATACTCTAAAAGCCCTCCATAAACCAAAAGCTGATAATATTCCTCAGAAGAAAGCTCTTCGTTTCTCAGTTCCTTATGGGAACAATTAATTAAAAATTGAAGAATATCTTCAAATCTTTGCATCTTACTTTCCATACTTTCTACAAGTATTTCTTTTTCCTTTAGGTTTGCCCTAGAATATTTAGTTAACCACAATAGCTTTTCATAGACCTCTATATTAGGTTCAACATAGCCCTTAACCTGGGGTGGTTCTTCTCCCCCACCACACTCTACCCCACTTTGTTTTCCGTATAGTATGGTATCATGCTTTAGCTCTGACCAGCTACCAAGGGCTGTACTTAAGGATTTATCGGTCCATGCTTCATTGGTCATAAAGGAAGGGTAACCTTCTCCAAACTCTTTTAATAGTCCCTTAAGTGTCCATAGCCATCCATAGTACATGTTACCGTGCCACTTTGCGTCACTCAACAAATTAAATTCTGCCTTTAATTTATTAAAGGTATCTATATAACTATCTGACTTTTGATCCTCATGATAATGATTTATCTGTATATCATATGCTCTATCGGAGCCTAAAACTCCCATTACATCCAATCCCGAGGGGATAGGTCTCTTCATAGGCTCTACTAGCTTTTGAATAATTTCTGAATCTGGTATGTACCTCTGACCCATTAGTCTGAACTGTTTTCCTACAGGGGTATCCACAGAGGTATATTTAGGTTTTATTTTAGGCTCTGCTAGTTTTTCAGCTTCTAAATATAACTGATCTAGCTTTTCCTTATCATTTAGTGCATTTATATCGGGCTTTTCTCCATACACCTTAATAAGCATATCCTTGTATTGATATATGTTAAGATCATCTGCAGTTCCTACATAAAATGCCGTTGGATCGTATATATTTTCCCATAATGTAATGTCTTCTGTCCTATGGTTATCAAGAAATACACTATAGGTAATCAGTAGGGCTTGAAATGTTTGCTCTAGGTTTCTTACTTTATTGTTATTCTCATCAATTTTATAAAGTGGAAAGGGTACTTGACCATACCACATCATAGCCTCAAAATATCTTTCAAAATCATGATTCCTAGTATAATGTCCCCTTGGTTTATATTGACTATAATCAAGCTTATAGGGAAATATCTTCGACTGCTTAAAGCCACTTTGCTCTTTAATCAATTCATACTCAGCTAAAGCCATTTCCTTTGCTTCCTTTGGCATATCCTCAGGTAAGTCCTTCTCAAGACAAAGTGTCGCTGTGCCAAAATAAGCTATATTCATTAGCTGAGCCTGCTTTATTTCTTTACTGGTTATTTTGTCGAATAAATATATTGACTTACTTAACATGCTTTCAGTTAACTCTTCGGAAAATGCCAATAATTTTTCTTGTTCAAGAACCCTCAAGGAATAATCATAGAATATATGATATACTTGAAGCACAGAATCAGTGGTTATAAAGCTGGGGACCTTTTTATATTCATTTTTTTCATATATATAGAAAAGCTGCTCATCCTTTGCAGGATTGACTACAAAGCCATTCTTTGCAATAAGCTTTTTTTGCTCTGGAGCAAATTCTCCAAAGCTTCCTAGATTAACTATATTTGATAGATCTTCATTAATGGTATAGGGTTTTAACTCCGCCTCAATTTTACTGGGTTCATAGGGAATATCAATAACTTTCCTTTCTTTCTCCGACGAAAAATTAACCTCTTCTACTTTCATTTCTTCCTCAATAGGTTGTACTGTCTCAATAGGCATATTGTTCTTAGCGGCTTCATCTTCAATATCACTTTTTTCACTTTCATTGTTGCTTCCTATACTATCCTTATCCTGTGTTGATTTTGGCTTAGAAGCTTCTACTTTATCTGGACTTTTTATTTGTTGCTCCTCTTCAATCTTAGTATCATTGACCTCTGTATTAGTACTGCAGCCTACGGCCCCAAACATGACTACAAAAGCATAAATAAAACATAAGAAATAAATAAATATCTTCTTTCTTTGCAAAATAATTATCCCCTTTCTCAATTAATATTAAAGGTTGGTACATATTCTTTAAGCTGACCCTTTGCTTCTAATTTTTCGTTAATATGGTTGAGTAATACCCACTCATATTTATCTTCATTCTTTACCTTGATAACGATAATATCCTTATTCCCAGGGGATTTAATCTTATCAATCCATAATATGTCTTGATATTCCTTGCTTTCAGTCATCCCCTCAAATCCAAAACCCTTCCACTTGTATGAATTTATAATTTTTTTCCCACTTTTCAGTACCTCTATAGAAATAATCTCATCCAGCCCATCCCTATCTATGTCGGCAAAAATATAATCTTCAAAGGGTCTTGCAAGTCTTGAGCCCCTCCATTTTGGCGATATACCATCTCCATGCCAATTATATATGAAGGGTCTTTTTGCTTTAACAGGATGAAACTGAGACTCCTTATATACCCCTATTGATATCTCCTTTTTTTTATCCCCATCTACATCGGACACTTGTACCTTCCAAGGCTTCATATCCTTAAAGGTTTTTACAAATATTTTTTCCAATTCATTATCAAAGGAAAAGATCATTAATTTTTCTCCAAAATCCCCATTCCTTTTTCCTGTAATAATTAAAAGTTCATCATGGGTATCATCATCTATATCGGATATATAAGTACTTATTATAGCTTCATCTTTTTTGAGCTTATGGGTATTTAAATATCCTTCTTTTATGGAATAATACTTTATAATATTTTCAGAAATAAATATAATATGGTTATCCTTTTCTGATTTTAATACCCCAACTGGATTTAAAAGTTCCTTTGAAATTCCCAGTAATTTTACATTCCAAAACTTAGACCCATTTTTTAACCAGTAGGCATTAAAATTTAATGCTTTAGCGGAAAAACAAGTGATTTGTGTGCCATTACCCATTACATCCAGCTTTTTTTCGTATTGAAATACTATGGCTATGATCAAAAAAAATACTATGAACATGGTTAATAAGATAATAATTTTACTTCTTTTATACATTAGAATATACCTCTTCTATAAACATCAGTTTTTATAACCCCTTCATCCAACCCATATTATATAAATAGTGAAATATTATAGGGTGAATTTCAAAAAGACAAGCATATTACATACTTGTCCTTTCAAACATTAGTTTAGGAAATTTTATAATATATATAGAACACACTTATAAATCTACATTTTGGTTTTTGAATAGCCAAATCTTTAATATTTTTGAAGGAATCAAAATACAAAAGATTTACCTTAAACTCTCTATAGTTTATAATTTTTTATCGTCTACACCATCTAGCCATTCCTTAACTGGCTCAATAACGGACTTGATACAGCCATCCTTGAAGGGACTGGTTAGATTCGCAAGCTCTACTAATTTTAGGAAGGATTTACTTCCCCCTGCTTTACATAATCTTAAATAGTCCTCCCAGGCTTCCTCCCTGTTTTCTCTAGACTTATTCCAAAACTCTATAGCACAAATCTGAGCTAGTGTATAATCTATATAATAGAAAGGATCTTTAAAAATATGACCTTGCTTAAACCAGAAACCTCCCCTATTTAAGAAATCATTATCCTCATAATCCCTATGGGGTAAATATTTTTTCTCTATTTCTCTCCATGCACTCTTTCTTTCCATAGGAGTAATCTCTGGATTTTCATAAACAAAGTGCTGGAATTCATCGACTAAAATTCCATATGGTATAAATAATAATGCACCACTTAAATGGGAAAACTTATATTTGTTTTCATCTTCTTTGAAGAAAAGTTCCATCCAAGGCCAAGCAAAGAATTCCATGCTCATTGAGTGTATCTCACTGGATTCATATGTTGCCCAGTAGTATTCTGGAATCTCAAAATCTCTACTTGAATATACTTGAAAGGCATGGCCTGCTTCGTGGGTTAGTACATCTACATCCCCAGATGTTCCATTGAAATTTGAAAATATAAATGGAGATTTATAATTGCTTATATAGGTACAATACCCTCCACCGGCTTTTCCTTTTTTGCTCACAAGATCTAAAAGTCCATGATCTACCATATATGTGAAGAATTCATGGGTTTCAGAGGATAGCTCTTTATACATCCTTCTACCATTTTCAATAATCCAATCGGGTTCTCCCTTTGGAATAGCATTTCCGCTCAAAAACTCTAATTTTTCATCATAATATTTTAAGCTATCTAACCCTAGCCTTCTTAGCTGTCTTTCTCTAAGCTCTGTATCTACTGGAACAATATTTTCTAATACTTGTCTTCTATAGTTTGAAACCATTTGAGGATCATAATCTGATCTCATCATGCGTGTATAACCCAGCTCTACGAAGTTATTATATCCCAGTTTTTTTGCTATTCTATGTCTTACCTTAACTAGTCCATCATATATTTGATCAAACTTATCCTCATTTTCTACATAGAAAGCTGTCATGGCCTCATATGCATTTTTTCTCATTTCTCTGTCCTTGGATTGCATGAATGGTTCTAGCTGAGATAAATTTCTTTCCTGTCCCTCAAACATTATTTTAGCAGAAGCCCTTAGCTTAGTATATTGACTAGCTAACTTATTTTCTTCCTGTAAATCTGGAATTATCTCTGGAGAAAAGGTCTTTAACTGCATCTCAGCTAATATAAACAGCTGTTTATCCCATTTTTCTTCAAGGTCTTTTCTAAACCTAGAATTTACTAATGAAGTATAGTATTTTGAAATCATACCCTCATATATGGGCATGGCTTCATCTATAAAATCATTTTCCTTTTCATAAAATTCATCGGTTGTATCTACCGTATGTCTAATATGTACTAGATTAGCCATTGTTTCAAAATCATTTCTAAGTGAGTTTATATCCTTCATTATCTGGTCTTGGGCTTCAAAGGACTCGGCTTTATTAAATTTTTCAAGTAGCTCTCCTAGCTTGCCTTCAAGCTTTTCCATGTCAGGTCTTTCATATTTATAATCTTCAAATTTCAACATAAATAACTCCTCCCCACTTGGCTGAATTTGCCTAATGAATAATACTTATTCTCGTGAAAAACTCTATAGATATTCCAGTTAAACAGTTAATTTATACACATCAAAAATCCCTAGAAACATCGGATATTTTGAGATGTATAAATTAAGCTCTACTATGTGACCGTCACATTTAACTTTGAAATATGACCTACAAGAATAATTATATATTAAGTATTATTATTTTCCAAGTTCCATAAACATTACCTAATCTACCAGAACGATTAATTATATTGCTATGCCTCATATATATCGGAAAATTCAATTGAGATTCTTTCTATTAATGTATTATTTATAGAAAACTTACTTTCATCTATGGTATTTTCCTCTTCTATTGTCCTAACAGGCAGACTAATAATAAATTCTGTTCCCTCTCCATATTTACTTTCAACAGCTATACTTCCCCGATGCATTTCTACTAAGGATTTAACAAGAGATAATCCTATTCCACTACCTTCATTGCTTCGTGATAGGGTATTCTCTACCTGCTTAAATCTTTCAAAGACAAGCTCCTGTTTATCCTTAGGTATACCTACACCATCATCCCTTATGCTAATACTAATATTATCTATACAATCATTAATCTTTACTAATATATGTCCCTTCACACTGGTAAATTTTATAGCATTTGATAATAGGTTCAAGATTATTCTCTCAATTTTATCGGGATCACAGGCTATTATTTTTTCCTCAATGTCGGTATCAAAAATCAACTCTATATCTTTATTGGCAACATAATCAACCACTGATAAAGTAATATTTTCAACAATACTTACTATATTATGATTTTGAAAATTAGTATTATAAAATCCAGTATCAATTTTGGTGATATCAATTAGATTATTTACAAGCTTCAATAGTCTATTACAATTTTGCTTAATCACTTTAATATATTTTCTGTCATTTAAACATCCTTTTTCATGATTTCTCTCGTTGTTCATTTCAAATAGTTGAATTGATCCAAGTATAATATTCAGTGGTGTTCGCAGCTCATGGGATATATTCGCAAAAAAATCGTTTCTTAGATTGTCAAGCTCCTGTGTCTCCTTTAAAAGTCTTGTTTTTTCTTCAATACGCTTTTTTAGCCTTTCTGCATTTTTACGCTCGGTTATATCCCTCGCTATACCTAATATGCCCATTTTGTCCTTATATGGGAAAAGAGCTATAGAGCTTTCCACATCTATGACCGTACCATCTAATGCCTTGATTTTCATTTCATTAGGGGGTTGATCCTTCTTCGTAAAAAATAATTGTTCAAATCTCTCCTGCCCATATTGTATATAATCAGGATATAGAAATTCTTTTAGATTATGACCCTGTATATCCTCTATTCTACCGGTTCTCAAAAGCTTTAATGATGCATTATTGGCAAAGACAATCTCTTCATCTATTACAACACCAATGGCATCTGGAGAAAGCTCCACCAATAATTTATATCTTTCTTCACTTTTATCTAATCTCAATAAAATTGTCTCAAAGTACAAGGCTATATTACCAAAAGCAAATATATTAAATATTAATGAAGCTATGAAGTTGCCAATCGGTATGAAGGATACTATATTTCCTAAAAATGGAAACGTTATCAAATGAATACCCCATAAAATGAAATCACATCCTACTATATATTCTCCTATTTTCATATTTTTCTTGGATTTAATTATACTTTTTGCACTGCAAATAAGGGCACTACCGGGTATAACAAATACTATATTTTGTAAAACATATGACATATTTATGCTGTTTGCTATAATAATATATATCACACCCACTACAAAGGCCACTATCCAGGCTTTTTTCATACTCTGTTGAATGAAGGAATACATTCCATAAATAAATATAAATATAGAGATAAGATATAAAACGTTTCTTAAAGCGGCAATAGATTTTATGTAATTAAACATACTAAAAAGTCCTAATAACTTATGAATAAAGAATATAGACCATCCAGAAGCAATAATCCCTAAATAAACTTTTTTATCTCTGATGAATAAAAAAATAAATACTAAGGATAAAATCAATGCACTAGACATGCCAGAAACAAACATCCACGATGTATAATTCATGGAACCCCTCCCTAAAAATACTAGTATATATTAATTCTGTGAAATGCATAAAATTCCTTCTATTTTATCCAATACTTACATATTTTTCTTCTCATTTCTACAAAATTTCTTTCAAAAAAAATAAAATCACATTACAGGATAAAGCTATTTACCTTTATCCTGTAATGTGATTGCTACTTTATACCTATTTTCTATACTGTTTCACCATCCGACGCATATGCAGGCTCTAGTAACAATGAATTACCTGTCATCTCTTGGGGTTTTGATAATCCCATGAGCTGTAAAAGGGTTGGCGCTATATCGGCTAGCTTACCTTCTGTAAGCTCATATTCCTTAGCGGCATTAATCAATATAAATGGCACTGGATTAGTAGAGTGTTTAGTTATAACATTCCCTTCTTCATCCAACATCTCATCGGAATTACCATGATCGGCGGTAATAGCAAGCTGACCACCCTTTTCTATTACTGCATGAACAACCTTAGCTACACATTCATCAATTGTTTCTACAGCCTTTATAGCAGCTTCCATGACTCCCGTATGCCCTACCATATCTGGATTAGCATAGTTAACTATTATAACATCGTATATATCCTTATTTAATTCTTCCATCAATTTATCGGTTACTTCATAGGCACTCATTTCTGGCTGCATATCATAGGTTGCAACCTTTGGGGATGGGATCAATACCCTATTTTCCCCTTTATTCGGTTCTTCTACACCTCCGTTGAAGAAGAATGTTACATGGGCATATTTTTCGGTCTCAGCAATGCGAAGCTGGTTAAGCCCATGATCACATATATATTCTCCAAATGTATTAGCTAAAGATTGTGGAGGATATGCTAAACTAACATTTGGAAGTGTAGCATCGTATTGTGTCATACATATATAATTTACAGGGAAATAACCCTTGGCCCTTTCAAAGCCATCAAAGGCTGGATCTACAAAGGCCCTACTTATCTCCCTAGCTCTATCGGGTCTAAAGTTAAACATGATTACGGAATCCTTTGGTGAAACTGTAGCTACGGGCTTATCATTTTCTAGGATAACGGTGGGCTTTACAAATTCATCAAGTATATCCTCAGCATAGGACTTTTCCACAGCTTCCACGGCACAGTTAGCCCTCTCACCTTCACCTAAAGTCATGGCATCATAGGCAAGCTTTACTCTTTCCCATCTTTTATCACGATCCATTGCATAATATCTTCCCGATACCGTAGCTATTTTTCCTATACCAATCTCCTGCATCCTTTGTTCTAATTCCTTGATATACCCAGCAGCACTTGATGGCGGTACATCTCTACCATCTAAGAAGCAATGTATATATACCTTTGAAAGTCCCTTACTCTTAGCAAGCTTTAATAGTGCATATAGATGGGTAATGTGACTGTGAACTCCTCCATCGGATAGTAGTCCCCAGAGATGAAGGGCTGATCCATTCTCTTTTACACTATTCATCGCTTCATTTAAAGCCCTATTTTCAAAAAAATCTCCATCGCTTACGGCTTTAGTTATGCGTGTAAAATCTTGATATACAATTCTTCCAGCCCCAATATTAAGATGTCCTACCTCGGAGTTGCCCATTTGTCCATCTGGAAGTCCTACATCCAATCCACTTGCCTTAAGCTTTACGTTAGGATACTTTTCAAAATAACTATCTAGATTAGGAGTATTAGCTGCTTTTACTGCATTACCATAGGCCTTTTCATTTATTCCATAACCATCTAAAATCATCAATACCGTTGGCTTTCTCATTTTCGTCCTCCTTTAATTCATATACATAAATATAATCTAATACTATTATATTTGAATTTTTATATTAGGTCAATCTATGCCCTAAGGGTCACACATAGTCCACATGCGGATAAATTACACTTGCCTAAGTTTATTATACATTCTACTTATGTAATATCCTAAAAAAAAAACTAAATCACTATAATGATTCAGTCTTAATGTTGTTTATCTTTAATATATCATTAATATTATTTGAAAGTGTAGCAAACTCTTCTATAGTAAGGCTTTCTCCCCTTCTCTTAGGGTCTATATCACTTATCTCAAGAGCTTGTTTAATCTCTTCCTTATTTAATCCAAGATCGCTAAAGGATAATGAGTTTAGTAGAGTTTTTCTTCTTTTGGCAAAGGATGCCCTTACCACATTAAAAAAGATTTTTTTATCCGCAACATTTACCTGTGGATTATCCAGTACCTTTAACCTTATAACTGTGGATTCCACATTTGGATTGGGGATAAATACAGATCTAGGCACCCTAGTTACAATCTCAGGTTCACAGTAATACTGCACAGCCACTGAAAGAGAACCATAATCCTTAGTACTTGGCTTTGCCTTAAGTCTATCGGCGACCTCTTTCTGTACCATTACTACTATATCCTTTACGGGAATCTCTTCTTCTAAGAATTTCATTATAATAGGTGTTGTAACATAGTAGGGAAGGTTGGCCACAACTTTAATCTGACTGCCACCAAATCTGTTTTCGATCAATTCCTTCAAATCAAGGGCTAAGACATCAGAATTAATGACCTCAATATCATCATAATCCTTTAGGGTCTCTTCCAATATAGGAATTAGAGTTTTATCTATTTCTATAGCCAATACCTGTTTTGCTTCCTCGGCTAAGTACTGCGTGAGGGTTCCTATTCCAGGACCAACCTCTACAACTATATCATCCTTAGTGATTTCAGCTCCACGGATTATTTTATATATAATATTTTCATCTATTAAAAAATTTTGACCTAGACTTTTAGAAAATCTAAAGCCATATTTTCCTACAATTTCTTTAGTTCTTTTAGGCGACGATAGCTTTTCCATAGTATCCCTGCTTTACTAAATTTTTTTAACAGCATTTTCAAATTCTTCTCTTGTAATTCCATAGTTATTCAATCTATTTAGGAATTGTTTTGAATTTCCATATCCTATACCAAGCAGCTTGCCAAGTTTATCTCGTCTCTTGGAAGCATTAGGTAGCCCCTCTAAATCATGAATAATAAGATCAATCTTTTTAAATTCATTTCTCTTCTCATTCACTTCACTTCTTACCTTTGAAAGGGCTTCTTTTATGCTTTGGGGTGTAGCATTTTCTATACCTATGTCATTATCCTTAATGGCCTCCTGCCTAGGCAAAAAAGCATGTTTGCAGCCCTTTACTTTACTGGAAATAGTCCTTCTGATTGTTTCACCTGCAAAATCCGGGTCTGTAAAAATTATTACGCCCTTTCTCTTTTGAGCGAATTTAATCCTTTTTATGGTCTCATTTGTGATTCCAAAGCCATGGGTAATAATTATTTCTGCATCCACTGCTTTTTTAACAGCCGCTACATCATCTTTTCCTTCTACAACTATTACTTCATTTATTATCATATACACTACCTCGCAAACATAGTTTCCTAATCCAATATATAAACCTTTACATTTCTACGGCCAAATCTATAGACCTTCTTAGGATCTTCCATAAATAGATCTATTTTCTTCCCCTTTATGGCTCCACCTGTATCCTCAGCTGAAGCAAATCCATAATCCGCCCATCCATCTAAGGATTCCACGTAAAGCTTTGTCCCCAATGAAATAACTCTAGGATCTACAGCTACAACCCCTGGTCTTGCCCTAGTTCCACTTCGTGTGATTCCATACTGAGGGTGATCTGGAGTTTTTCCACAGCTCTCAACTGTAAGATCATATGCAGTTGCTGACATTATTAATACCTTCTTATACCTCACAGGTTGACCCCTAGATGCTACAAAATACTTCTCAGAACCCTGTTCTACCAATTTATCTACCGGTTCTTTTATTATATTTTCATTTATTATCTCTTTGACGGCTTCTACTCCATTTTCATAAACTATTTTGTACTCTACTTCCTTTTTACCGTTTTCTCCATCCCTTTTTTTCTTTATAGCTCCGGCTTTCATTTCATCATTGTATGTTATTACAGACCTATAGGGAATATCAATTACTTCCTTTACTACTTCCTCTTCAACTCTAATTATATCAATTATATCCTTCGGGAGAATTTCCTGGTCTAGTGCTGGTCTAGTTTTATCCTTTTCCCCTAATTTTATATCATATTCCTTTAAAATATCCTCGACCCTATTATATGCCGTTAATACATCCAAAGCCTTTTTGTCCACATTTATCTTTACTTCAAATGCCCTTTTAACCTCTATTACCATTCCATCCCTTAGCTTTGTATTTCTGTCAACACTTATCTGATCATGTTCACCCAGGGTAACTCCTGCTTTTTGAAGTGCTTTATCCACCTTAGAAGATAAAGTCTCTATTGTGATCTCTTGCCTATTATCTTTAATTACTATTTTCTTATTCAATATGGTTTCCATTGTGATTACAGTCAATAGCAACATAACTATCATTATAATAATTGTCGTTCTTTTCTTTAATACATATAGAAGCTTATTAAATAGCTCCATAGGTATACCTCCTTATATACAAACAATTCAAATTCTAGGGCCTTATTTTCCTTATAGAAATTCCAGTCAAAACTTCAATTTATATATCAAAGGCTCTTAGAAGCTCTAAGCATTTTGATATGTATAAACTAGGATTCACTTGGGACTCTATATATGGAAAATTTATGGAATGGTCTCATAACTCACATTAGTCTATAACAAATAACTCCCTATGTCAAACATTATATATATTATGCTATTATTGACACAAAAACCCTATTGTATTCTAAAAGCAGTTTAAAGAATATATCATATTCCCCTAACATATTATTTATTTCCCGGGTAATTTTATATTTTCGACATAATACAAATGGATGTGAAGGCACATTTGTAGTTCTAAGGTCTAAGTGGTAAATTCAAAGTTTTTAGGTCATCCTGCTAGGTCACAAAAAAATTTAAAAGCCTTTTTGCACAGCTCAACTATATATTTGTATTAATTGAGGAAATTGCATAACTCTTACTTGGCAGAATTGCATAATACATATGGTATGGCTTTGAAGAATTTTGGACTACATATGATAGATAGTTTTTGTAGAAGGTAATTATGCAATTTGCTCAATTAATTTCTGATTTATGAATTAATATTATTTTATACTGAAATATCTCTTTGCATTTTCAGCGGTTTTTTCTGCAACTTCCTCTATGGAAATGCCCTTGATCTCTGCTATTTTTTCAGCCACATATCTCACATAACTAGATTCATTTCTCTTACCCCTATATGGATGGGGAGTCAAGTATGGGGAATCGGTCTCTATCATTAAATACTCCATGGGTATGGCTTCTACAACCTGTACAGCCTTTCTGGCATTTTTAAAGGTGATTGGCCCTGCAATAGAGATATAGGCTCCTTTTCTTATATATTGTTTAGCAAGCTCTGGACTACCTGAGTAGCAATGCATTAAAACTCCTGTATCAAAGGCTTGCTCTTCCTTTAATATATTCATGACTTCATTATTTGCGTCTCTATCGTGGATAATAATTGGTAAATTCACTTCTTTAGCAAGCTTTATCTGCTGTCTAAACCATTTTCTTTGAATATCCCTAGGAGAGTTGTCATAATAAAAATCTAACCCTATTTCTCCTATGGCCCTTACCTTTGGCTTCTTTGCCAGTCCTTTTAAAAGCTGGAGCATCATGTCATCCATTGTTTCAGTATCATGGGGATGAACTCCAACGGCTGCATAAATCATATCGTATTTAGCAGCAAGTTCAACGGATCTTACGGAGCTTTCAAAGTCTGCTCCAGGATTCATTATGTAGGATATTCCATTTTCCTTAGCTCTTTTTATTACCTCATCTCTGTCCTTATCAAATCTTGAATCATCTAAATGTGCATGTGAATCGAATAACATATTTTGATCTCCTTCCCTATATCTAATATATCGGAATCTATTTTTCATAGATGTAATTCCATATATTAGTAGTAGATAGATATATAGCTAGCAGCAATAATGCTACTAGCTATATATTAACTTACTGTGCTTCCACTTTCAATATCCGCTGTAACAAGATTTAGTTTATCTCCTGTGGTTGCAGCTAATATCATCCCTTGGGATTCAACTCCCCTAAGCTTTACTGGCTTTAGGTTAGCTACAAGCACTACCTTCATACCCACTAAATCCTCTGGCTTATAATGCTGTGCTATCCCTGATACTACCTGTCTTGTTTCATTTCCCACCTTAAGCTGAAGAACCAATAATTTATCTGCCTTTGGATGCTTTTCAGCCTTTATGACCTCAGCGACCTTTAAATCCACCTTTGAAAAGTCATCAATTGTGATTTCCGATTTAACTATTTCTTCTTTCTTTTTTTCTTTTTTCTTATTTTTTTGCTCCTTTGATGCTTCGTCTTTAATTTCCTTTAATTTCTTTTGTATATCTATACGTCCAAATAATATCTCTGGTTTACCTAGCTTTGATCCAACTTCTATACCATTAAATTCTGAAAGAGTTTCTAAACTAGTGGCAGTAGTATTTAATTGCCCCCATATTTTTTCGGCAGTCTCAGGTAAAAATGGATGAAGCATTACTGCGGAGAATCTTATTGATTCCAGTAGATTATATAGTACAGCTGCCAATCTACCCTTTTTATCGGGATCTTTTCCTAAAACCCAAGGCATTGTTTCATCTATATATTTATTACTTCTTCTTAAAAGTGTAAATATTTCGCTTATTGCATCGGCTACCCTAAGCTGATCCATCTTAGCTTCAACCTTTTTAGGTGTTTCAAGGGCAAGCTTTATAAGTTCGTCGTCTATGGCTTCCTTTTCAATAGGCTTTTCTACAGTCCCATCAAAATACTTGTTAACCATTGTAATAGTTCTATTCACAAGATTTCCTAAGATATTGGCAAGGTCTGAATTGATTCTTTCCATTATTAGCTCCCAGGTTATTACTCCATCTTGAGCGAATGGCATTTCATGTAATGAATAATATCTTACGGCATCTACTCCAAAATATTTGGCTAAATCATCGGCGTATATTACATTACCCTTTGACTTACTCATCTTTCCTTCTCCAACCAACATCCATGGATGACCAAAAACCTTTTTAGGTAGTGGTATATCAAGAGCCATAAGCATTATCGGCCAATAAATTGTGTGGAATCTCAATATATCCTTACCTATTAAATGTACGTCTGCTGGCCAATATTTATTGTACCTGTCTCCATGGTTTCCATCGGTATCATATCCAATACCAGTGATGTAGTTAGATAAAGCATCTATCCATACATATACCACATGGTTCTCATCAAAGGTTACAGGTATTCCCCATTTAAAGGATGTTCTAGATACGCAAAGATCTTGAAGTCCTGGCTTTAGGAAGTTGTTAATCATTTCGTTTTTTCTGGATTCAGGTTGTATAAATTCTGGATTTTCTTCAATATGCTTCATCAATCTATCCTGATATTTACTTAACTTAAAAAAGTATGCTTCTTCTTTGGATTCCTTTACTGGTCTACCACAATCAGGACAATTTCCATCCACTAATTGGGACTCTGTCCAGAAGGATTCACATGGAGTACAATAAAGTCCTTCATATTCTCCCTTGTATATATCTCCCTGATCATATAGTTTCTTAAATATCCTTTGTACTTGTTTTTCATGATCCTTATCAGTGGTTCTAATAAATTTGTCATAGCTTGTATTCATAAGATCCCATATTGATTTGATCTGCCCTGCTATATCATCCACAAATTCCTGAGGACTCTTACCTGCTTCCTTTGCTTTAATTTCAATTTTTTGACCATGCTCATCGGTTCCCGTCATAAAAAACACATCATAGCCGGATTGTCTCTTAAATCTGGCTATTGCATCTGCAAGAATAATCTCATATGTATTTCCTATATGAGGCTTACCAGATGTATATGCTATGGCGGTAGTAATATAATATTTTCCTTTGCTCATTTTTTATTCCTCCTTATATGCCTTAATACAACAAAAAAACCCCGTCCCCCATAAAGGGACGAGGATATCTCGCGTTACCACCCTAATTCATTATCATGTTGCCATAATAATCTCGGTAAGTGACTAGTCATCACCTTGCATTTATAACGGATGCAAACCCGATCTGACCTAATATAGGTACAAATTTCAGCCAGACAGTTTAGGGGCCATCTTCAGCATACTTTTTAGTGCCGGCTTTCACCTATAGATATAAACTTCATATCTCCCAGCTCTCTGTAACTAAATCCTATACTTACTCTTCCCATCATTACCTTTAATATATTGCTATATTAATTTTAAAGATAAACAGTTCTAAGTATTAATACTATGTATGATAGTATATTAAAAATATATATAATTATGTATATGTTGTCAAGGTCTGTTGTGATAAGAATTTTAAATTTTTTAGTATTTTAAATGATTTATAAAATTGAATGATTGTGACTTAGCTAGGCTGTATTATATATGGTATAGCTTTGAGGATTTTAAAACTATATATAATATATACCTTTTATAGTAGATACCTATGCAATTTGCTCCATTATTAATCTTTAACATCATGGTTTTATGACTTTGGCATGCCATCAGCATGTGTAAATCCCCCTTGATGACAGGTCAATATCTCTTCAAATTCTCCACAGGATAAGGGTTTATCAAAAAAATATCCTTGCCCTAAATCACAATTTATTTTTTTTAGGTAATGATACTGTTGTTCCGTCTCAATACCTTCTGCAACGACCTGTAGTCCTATATCATGGGCTAATTTTATTAAGGCCTTAGTAATGACTTGATCTTTAGATTTTATTGTTACATTATCAATAAAAGATTTATCTAATTTTAAATAATCAATTGGCAATTTTTTTAGGTAATTTAAAGACGAGTAGCCTGTCCCAAAATCGTCTAATGCAATTTTTATATTCATCTTCTTTAGTTCATTAAGTACATGAATTGTATGATCTAAATTCTCTAAGGCAATATTTTCAGTGATTTCAATAACTAGGTATCTACTATCTAATCCTGTTTTCTGTAAAATCTCTTTTATGTTTTTAACAAGATCTCTTTGTTTAAATTCTAGAGCCGACATATTTATTGATATCTTTATAGAAGTATGACCTCTTTCTAGCCAAATTTTATTTTGCTTACAGGCTGTTTCTAAGGTCAATTTTCCAATTTTTTTAATAATTCCTGTTTTTTCTGCTAAATGGATAAAATCGATTGGGGATATCAGCCCTTTTTCAGGATGATTCCATCTAATTAATGCTTCTGAACCAACTATACGACCACTTTTCAAATCAATTATGGGCTGATAATTTAAAATGAATTCTTTATTTTTAATACCATGCCTTAAGCTTTTTTTCATATTAATGAATTCCATTTTTTGTGTATACATTTCTTCTTTATAAATCTTATAACCTTTTTTTCCTGCTTCCTTTGCACAGTACATGGCAGTATCAGCATTTCTGAGTAAAGTTTCAAAATTCTCTCCATGATGGGGAAACACAGCAATTCCAATACTTGCTGAGATATAAAATTCCTCATCATTCAGTATCCATGGTTTTCCTAAGGAATCAAGAATCATTCTCGCTAAACTATGTAATTGATCTATATTCTTAACTTCTGAAACTATTAAACCGAACTCATCCCCTCCAAGACGAGCCAAAGTATACCCCGTTTTTTTATATTTTCTAAATTCTTTTGAAACCATTTTTAATAATATATCTCCATAACTATGTCCAAGTGTGTCATTTACATTCTTAAAGTCATCTAGATCAAAATATAACAATGCACACTGTTCATTAAAATGTTTAGCTTTAAGTATTTGAGTATACAGTTGTTTTTCAAACATCGCTCTATTAGGAAGCTCAGTTATCAAATCATAATATGCCAGCTTCAAAACTTTTTCTTCGTTTCTTTTTTGTTCAGTGATATCTGTATGGGAGCCTGCCATTCTAATGGGGTTTCCACTTTTGTCCCATATAGCCTGACCTTTACTCAATATCCACTTATAATCTTCACTACTGGGTTTTAACCTATAAATATTTATGTAGCTTCCTATTTGCTTATTCAAATAATCATCAAGGGTTTTTATCGCATCATTTTTGTCCTCTGGATGTAAAAGACTCTTCCAAATTTCAATACTCAATTGAAGTTCAGAATCCCTATATCCTAATATATTTCTCCCTTGGGAAGAAATATGCATTTTATCATTCTTTACATCCCAATCCCATATCCCATCATTGGCTCCTTTAACAACTAGCTCATACCTTGTCTCACTCTCTGCTAAGGCTTCTTTACTTGATTTGATCTCCCTAAATTGATTTTTTAAGTTTTCTTTAGTATCCATTAGTTCTTCATAGGCCAAATTAAGTTCTTCATAGCTTCGATATAGCTTATTTGAAACCAATTGAATCTTTACTAAGGAGTTTCTAATAACTAGAAATAAAAGTCCCCCCGTTACAAGAATATATATCCACCCTTTATAGTTTTGTAGCATATGAACTCGTTTCATATCATCAACTAATATCTCTATAGCTTTATCGGATAATAATATCCATAAACTTCCTATTAAAATATAAAACATACTGATCCTGAAAGCTGTCTTGATTGGGTCGACGGAAGTATATCTTAATGATAAGAGATCATAGGTCTCTAAGTTTTTTTCATGCCTTATTCCAAACATTTTTTTAAAATCAAATATCTTAAACATAATAAATAACCCCCAAATATAGTCATGCTACACCAAAACCTAGGATGTATTTTACTGAAATGATGAATTACTCTACATTTTAAGAAAAATTTATTAATCTTTAAAGTAGCATTACTATAACTGCTAAAAGAAAATGTAAATAACGTTGCAGAATTTGTTGGATATTGTCGCTATTTGTAACCATTATAATCTATATTATTGTCATTTATCAAGTAAGTAATTTTTACTATATATACCACAATTTATTTGAAATAAACACATATGCGATGCCGCTATTTATAAATCAGAAGGATAATAAACTGTTACATGAATTTTGAAAAAAGCAAAAAATATCTTCCAATAGAACTTTATAGGATTTATTAAATATAAAAAACCCAGATGATATAACATCTGGGTTCCTTCTATATTAAATAACAGGTAGAAAAAGGTTTGGGGCAAACATTAAGCGAAGAGAGTATCTTACAATTTATAAAGGAGAGCCGAAAATTTCGACCTTTGCACAAAGCCCCGAACCTTTTTCACCTGCTCAGACCACTAACAATAGGGCCTGATATCCTTGCTAACTAAATTAATTCTTCATCTTTAAGCTTCTCAATAAATCTGTTATTAAGATTACTTGTATTCCCTCTCTTTTCAAATAGCTTTCCATCTTCAATTGTTTGAAGTCTAGCTTTTTTATCAGGGAAGTTAAATCCATTACTATCTGTGTAAAGTATAGGACTTTTGTTAACTGGCCAAAATACATCCTTGCCTATTTCCTTATTTACTCTAAAGTACTCAGGTATACTCATTGATATCTCATCAAGTATATCATCGGGACTATTGTATTCCATTGTAGTACTAAGGGCATTGGCAAGTTTTATTATTATCTCCCAGTTTTCCACTTTTGTAAGGGGAGGTATGGCCTGATTTATTCTTTGTATTCTTCTTTCACTACTAGTATATGTTCCTCTAGACTCAGCAAAACTAACGGCTGGCAGTACAACGTCTGCCTTTTTCGCAGTCTCAGTTAGGTGAATGTCTCTAACCATTAAGAAATCTAGATTACTTAAGTCCACATGGGGTATATCTTCACCAAATACAAGTAGTCCCTTGATGGTCTTTTCTTCTATTCCCTTAATGATTTCCTCTGAGTCTTTGGAAATACCCATATCCACAAGTCCTTGACTGTTATTGTTGGCTTTAAGCTGTATAATACCGCTACGCGCTTTACCTATATGTCCACATATAACAGCTATATTTGCAAGCATTTTTGCTCCATCTACAGTAATACCGTTTTGATCAAATACAATCATAGCCTTCTTCGAATTACCATAAATATCAGCTATCTCTTTGGCTGCATCACTTACATTAATTTCTTCAAGACTTGATTTTAATTCTTCAAAACCGACTGCCCTTTCACTAGATGGCACAAATCCATTATCAATTAATGCCTTAGCGATTTCCTTTAAAAAGTCTATATTATTTTCAGGTATTACCTTCTTATATGCCCATTCATCGGCTGTGGTCTCCGATGGATTAATTGTAATAAGCTTTGCTCCATTTTCTACTGCTTTTTTAATCTTAAGTCCAACAATAGTATGATCCTTCATCACATCTGAACCAACTAAAATAATTGTTTCCGTAGAAAGTATTTCCTCAAAGGTATTGGTTGAAGCATCATATCCAAGTACATCCTTTATTCCATTCTGTAAGCTATTGAAGGAAATAATATTTTCAGTTTTTAATACATCCTTCGCAAACTTAGATGCAAGATATATTTCTTCGTTTGTATATTTATCTGAAATTGCAAAAGCTAGAGAGTCACTTCCATAAAGTAATGATAAACTCTTTGCTTTTTTAGCAGTATAAAGTGCCGCTTCCTCCCATGAAACCTCTTGAAGCTTACCTTCCTTACGAACTAATGGTGTTGTAAGTCTTTTGTCCTTCTCTGCTATATCAAAACCAAATCTTCCTTTTGCACAAAGAAGCCCATCATCTACCTTGCTTTCTTTATCAGGAAGGGAACGAATAAGCAGGTCACCCTTTGTATTTAAGTTCATATTACAGCCTACACTACAATGTGAACAAACAGTGTGGGTTTCCTTGGTCTTAACAGGAACAGATTTCTCTATACCAAGTCTTTCTCCAAGGGCTCCCGTTGGGCAAACACTTATACATTGCCCACATGATATACAATCCGTCTCTTTTAAAGGCATATTAAGGGCTGGCTTAACTATGGTATCAAAGCCCCTGTCCACAAGACCCAATGCCGCAACGCCCATTACTTCATCACAGACCCTTACACATAGTCCACAAAGAATACATTTATCAGAATTTCTTTCTATGAATGGGTGTCCATCATCTAGTCTTCGTTTATGAGCTTCGCCAGTAATCCTCTGTGGCTTTACATCGTATTCGTTAGCATATCTTATAAGATCACATTCAAAGAAGTCGTGGCATCCACACTCAAGACACCTCATGGCCTCCTTCTTAGCATCCTCTTCACTATATCCGCATACAACTTCCTCAAAGTTATACTTTCTCTCCTCTGGAGAAAGATGAGGCATTGAAGGTCTCTTAGCCTTTTCAATATGATCAAAATCTTCTTCTGTTAAATCATGTCTTTCTACATAGTATGGCTTCTTATATGGAATAATCTCTCCTTCAAGATATTTACATATAACTCCAGCAGCTCTTTTGGCTTCACCAATGGCTTCAATAGCGATACTTGCTCCTTTATTGGTTGCATCTCCACCAGCGAATACACCGGATAAGTTTGTTTGGTATGTGTTTTCATCGGCATAGATTGTTCCTCTATCCGTAAGCTCTAATTCTTCAAAGCCAGCCGCATTAACCTTTTGTCCTATTGAGCAAATTATAGAATCCACTTCTATTATTTCTTCTTCTCCCTCGATAGGCATAGGTCTCCTTCTTCCGCTGGCATCGGCTGGACCTTGTTTCATCTTTTGAAGCCTAACCTTACTAACCTTGCCATCTTCACCAATTACCTCTATAGGATTAACTAAATATTTAAAGGTTACGCCTTCTTCTTCTGCTTCTTTGATTTCTACAGCATCTGCAGGCATTTCATCCTTGGTTCTACGGTATAAAAGATAAACCTCTTTAGCCCCAAGTCTTATAGCCGTTCTACAAGCATCCATAGCAGTGTTACCACCGCCAACTACAGCTATCCTATCCCCTGTTATAACGGGTTCATTTACTGCAAATTTGGTAAGGAAGTTAATTCCTCCTATAACCCCATCTAAGTCTGAGCCCGGACAATTCAAGTTAGCACTTCTCCATGCTCCAATAGTTACATAAGCAGCATCAAAGGTTTTTCTTATATGACTAAGGTCAACATCCTTACCAACCCTTAAGTTGTTAACCATTTTTACGCCCATTTTCTCAATTATGCTTATTTCCTTATTAAGCACTTCCTTAGGAAGACGATATTGTGGTATACCATATCTCAGCATACCTCCCATTTCAGGCATCGCTTCAAAGATTACAACCTTATGACCTTCCTTTGCAAGATAATATGCAGCAGTAAGTCCTCCAGGCCCCCCACCAATAACGGCCACTCTTTTTCCAGTATCAGATTTAAGCTCCGGTAGGAAGGCTTCTTCGCCCTTTAAATCTATATCAGCTACAAAGCTTTTTAACCATGCAATAGATACAGGTTCATCGGCAAGCTGTCTTCTACATGCATCCTCACATGGATGAGGACATACTCTTCCTATACTGGCAGGTAGTGGTAATTCCTCTTTTATAAGCTTAAGTGCCTCTTTGTATTCACCATTTGCTATAAGTCCTACATATCCTTGACAATCGGTATTGGCTGGGCATGCTGATACACACGGAGGTCTACAGTCTCCAACGTGATCTGAAAGCAGCAGTTCTAAGGCGGTCTTTCTTGATTCCCTAACCTTATTAGTATTTGTTTGTATTACCATTCCATCACTTATTTTTGTGGCACAAGCCCTTAGAAGCTTTGGAATCCCTTCAACTTCTACAACACAAAGTCCACAAGAACCGTAAACTTCTACTCTTTCGTCATAGCAAAGAGTTGGTATTTCTATATTATTTTCCCTTGCTACTTCTAGTATAGTTTGACCTTTACAGCCTATTACTTCTCGTCCATTTATATTTAATCTTAATTCTGGCATATTTTCTCACCCCTATCTACATGACTTCTATTGCATTAAACTTACATGCCTTTTTACACTGACCACATTTAATACATTTTTCATTATCTATAAGATGAGGTTGTTTTATCTGGCCCTTAATTGCATCCACGGGACATTTCCTAGCACAAAGCCCACATCCTATACATTTATCCTGCAAGATATTATAAGAAAGTAGATTTTCACATTGCTTAGCCGGACATTTTTTATCATATATATGACTCTCATATTCTTCTCTGAAATATTTGAGGGTACTGAGTACTGGATTTGGAGCAGTTTGTCCAAGACCACATAAAGAACCTTCCTTTATCTTTTGCCCCAGTTCTTCCAACATTTCTATATCTCCATCTTTTCCGTTACCTTCACAAATTCGAGTAAGAATCTCAAGCATTCTTTTTGTACCAATTCTACAGTATATACACTTACCACAGGATTCTTTACGAGTGAATTCAAGGAAGAAACGTGCCATATCTACCATACAAGTGGTTTCATCCATTACTACCATACCACCAGAACCCATAATAGCTCCAGTCTTATTTATGGAATCATAATCAACGGGAGTATCTAAAAGGTGCTTAGGAATACAGCCTCCAGAAGGTCCACCCATCTGAACTGCTTTAAATTCCTTATCTTCTTTAATACCTCCGCCTATATCAAAAATGATTTCTTTAAGACTCATGCCCATAGGCACTTCAACTAAACCACCCTTTTTTATCTTTCCAGTAAGGGCAAAAACCTTAGTTCCATTACTTTTCTCAGTTCCCAGAGCTGCGAAGGCTTTTCCACCCTTTGCAAGTATCCAAGGAACGTTTGCAAAGGTCTCAACATTATTGATATTTGTAGGCTGACCCCAATATCCCTTTTGTGCTGGGAATGGAGGCTTCAACCTAGGCATACCCCTTTCACCCTCTAAGGAAGCAATAAGTGCAGTTTCTTCACCACATACAAAGGCTCCTGCTCCAGCTTTAATTCTTAAATCAAAATTAAATCCTTCTTCATTAAATATTCCTTTTCCTAGGAAGCCCTTTTCCCTAGCCTGGTCTATTGCAATCTTTAGACGAACTATTGCTAAGGGGTATTCTGCTCTAACATAAATGATACCTTCAGAAGCTCCCATGGCATATCCACCAATGATCATTCCTTCAATTAAGTTATGGGGATCGCCCTCTAAAACACTTCTATCCATGAATGCTCCTGGGTCACCCTCATCTGCATTACATACAATATATTTAGTATCTCCAGGTGACTGTTTTGCTGCATTCCATTTAAACCATGTAGGAAATCCTGCTCCACCCCTACCCCTTAATCCTGCTATCTTTATCTCTTCTATTACTTCCTGTGGGCTCATGTCCTTAATACATTTTTCAGCAGCCTTATATCCACCTTTTTCTATATACTCTTCAATATGTTCTGGATTAATGATTCCACAGTTTCTAAGTGCTATTCTCTCTTGCTTATCTAATATCCTTTGATCCACTTCATCTATGGTATATTCACTGACTTTTTGTTTTTCTATAATATGCTTTGCTACTATTTCTTCTACCATTTCAGGCTTTACAGTTACATATCTTGTCTTATCTCCATTATCATCTACCACATCAACGATAGGCTCTAGATGGCACATACCGATACAGCCAGTTAGTGCAAGCTCCACATGAAGATTTTTATCATTTATTTGTTTTTCAAATTCTGTATGAACTTTATTAGCTCCAGCTGCTATACCACAGCTTCCTTGACCAATAACTATCTTCATAACCTACACCTCCTCGCTTTTATTTGACTTGATTTCTCTTATGATTTCCTTTGCCTTATCTGGAGTAAGATTTCCATAGGTCTCTCCATTAATCATCATAACTGGTGATAGACTACAGCATCCAAGACAAGCCACATTTTCTAGGGTAAACAGATTATCCTCTGTTGTTTCACCTTCTTTAATCTTTAGCTCCTCTGTGATAGCTTCTTCAATAGCCTTTGAACCATTAACATGACAGGCAGTACCTTGACATAACATAATTACAAATTCACCAACGGGTTCTAATCTGAATTGGGTATAAAAAGTTGCTACTCCATGAACCTTCGCAGGTTTTACTTTCATCTCTGTAGCTATATAATCTAAAACCTCTATAGGTAGATAGTTATATATATCCTGCGCCTCCTGAAGAACACTAATCAAGCTCCCCGATAAACCCTTGTACTTATCTAATATCGGATCTAGCTTTTTTAAATCAACTTGCAACCTTTTGATACTACCATCCTTATTACCACAACAGCATTGCATTATCTCCACTCCTCTCTACATGCCACACTTAGTAATATTATTAAATTGTATTTTATAGGGAGTCCAGCAAAAACTTTAATTTATACATAGCAAAAGACCCCAAAATATGGGATGTTTTATTATGTATAAATTAATATCTATCTGGAACTCTTAATTTAATTGAATTATTCCATGACATTACTGGAAATAGTGGGAGCCTAATTCCAAACCCTAAAGCTCAACACCTCTTTTAAATCAGATTATATTTTAATCACGATTATGTCATTTGTAAAATTTTATAATAGTTCACTGAGGGCACATCACATATAGGGCTATAAACAATTATTGAAGCTATGACCATACTAGACTTATAGGTCTCCCATATATAATGTAATTTTAAGTAACGATGATCTTTATCTACACATTGCTACATAATAGTTACTTAAATTTAAATCCACTCTAAAACTATTATTTCTATATTTTGATTTATGGAATTAAAACAAAATTTTCAATTCAAACCCACTAGTCTAGCGATGCTTTTGTTACAACATTCAATGAAAATTATAAGATATTACTAGCTTTAAATCCCCTAATAATTTACAAAAAAAGAATACGAATAACACCACCGTCACTCATATTCCTCTGTATTTTTGCCTGAGAGTTTCTACACAGGAAATAATGTATTGCTCCGTCGGCGCCATCTCGGTCTTTCCAGAGTTCCATCAAATAGCGATCCTTTTGCCTGAAAGATTCTATATAGACTTGAGAATCTATATATTGCTTCTTCGGCTCCCTTTTAAGGTATCTCTCGCAATTATCATATGGATATTTATAATTAAGTTTGATATAATTATTAATGTTTATTAATCCTTTTTATAATACCATGATTTTCGAAAATTTTCAACTTTTGCGATCACATAGGTAATTTTTTTTGGCGTTTTTTCAAAATTTTTAGTCTTTTTTGTTGTTTTAAGTAATTTTATTAATAATCAAGGAAACGTTATCCTATGTATTCCATCATCTTATCATACAACTAAGGGATTAATTTGTCAACAAATTGTATAATTGTTCGAATTTTATTGTTTTTTGTACTTAGCCTAATACCATCATTGACAGGCTGACGTATTCTTTGTATAATGATATTTATTAATAGTATTCAATAAAGGAGTAAATTAGTTCTATGAGAAGATTAATTTTTAACATTATCAAGTAATCGAAATTAATATTCGTTAAGAAAGCCTCGAGGATATCCATGAATATCTTTATTTTGTGTTGCTTTCTTTGATAATGTTGAGAATTAGGATTTGCATAGGGTTTTTATTATCTATAGATATTGATTAGAAACCATGCTTATTTTGAGCATGGTTTTTTTAGTCTGTTGACGGAGCCCAATATTTTATGGGCTTTATTTACTAGATGTAACTGTAAAATTTAAGCTTTACAGTAAAATATATCGATATCTTAATCCCATGGACAATTTTAATTGTCTGTGGGTTTTTTTTTACTCATTTTTTGAAGGAAAGGAGGTTAACTTATGCCATCATTTACAAAAAACGTAATGGAGCTTATAAAAACTATTTACAGGTAAGGTGTTGTCTATGTTATTAGCCATAAATATTGACCCGATATACCTTACTTGGAAAATTCAAGGAGGTAGACTAAATGAGTCAAATAGTATTAAATTGGGAGTTATTCGAAGACAAAATCGACAGTATAGAAAGATATTGTTCAGGTTGTGGAAAGAAGGTAATATTCTACGATTCCATGGTTAGAAGACATAATGCCAATGGAAAAAAAATATATAAATATGCTATATATAAATGTGAAAAAGGACATACATGGAATAAAATTATAAATAAGTACTTTTCAAACAACTCAAACACTCTAAGTAATCCCAATTCACTGGAAAGCAATAGATATTCAAAGGAAGAAAAATATAGAAAAAAAGGTGACACAAAAGTAAAAATCGAGAAGTTTTCTGCCATGAAATATAAAAAAGAAAATATTGATAGAATTGATATATTTATAAAAAATAAAAATTGCAAAATTAGACTTGATAAGCTGTTAAATGAAAATTTAATAGATATAAGCAGAACACAGATACAAAATAAAATTAAAGCAAAAGAAATATTAGTTAACGATGTAGAAACAAAATCCAAGTACATTTTAAAAGATGGAGATAAAATTACTATTTTTATTTGATAAATAGGTTATCTTAAAGGGCCGATTGATGGTATGTATAACCCCAATCGGCCCTTTATAAAAATACTTTATAGGGATTTAATTATGTACTTTAAGTTTTTACTATGACCCTTTGTATTGTATGATTCTTATTTCTTAGTTAAATACTTCCTTATATCAAAGGCAACCGCTGTGACAATAATAAGCCCCTTTATTATAAGCTGCCAATAGGGATTTACACCAATGAATGTTAGCCCATAGTTTATTACACTAAATATAAGTACCCCGGCAAGTACTCCCGGTACGGTACCAATACCACCTGAAGTTGATACTCCTCCTACTACACAAGCTGCAATGGCATCCAATTCATACATGGTTCCATAATTATTGGTTGCCCCTCCTGTTCTAGCTGCTTCCAGCACTCCAGCAAGTCCGTAAAGAGCGCCTGCAATAGCATAAAGAGTAAGCAATGTCCGTCCCACATTTATGCCAGATACCTCTGCTGCTTCTTGATTCCCTCCTATGGCATACATATTTTTACCTAAATTTGTCTTGTTATATATGACCCACACTATTATCGATACTGTTATGGCAATCAGCACAATTATTGGAATCGAATAAAGGTATCCTGAACCCAAGTTTGTGAAATCACTTCGTAAGCCCCCTATGGGTTGTGAGTCATTTGGTGAGATATCAAAATAAATGGAGTTTAATCCATAAACAATTACCATAGTACCAAGAGTTGCAATAAAAGGCGGTACACTTAGCTTAGATACAATAAATCCATTCATTAAGCCTGCTATTAATCCCGCAACAACTGCAATCAAAACAGGTATAACTAATGGTAATTTAGGTAAATCGGGAAAAAATCTTCTGATGTAATCCCCTGTTTGAAGCATGGAAGCGGAAAGAACGGCTGCGAGTCCAACAACTCTCCCCGATGATAAATCCACACCTCCTGTTATTAATATAAAGGAAACACCCAACGCTATAATAACCCTCGTTGAGCTTTGCAGTAGAATGTCACGAAGGCATACTAAAGATAAAAAACGGGAATCACAAATGGCAATAACTATTACCAGTACTGCTAAGACTATATAAATTGCATTTTGAAATAATATTTCCTTTGTTTTCTTACTCTCTATACTAACCATATATCTATGACCTCCTTAAATCACAAGCTAAATTCTGTGGCAAGACGCATTATAGCTTCTTCATTAGCATTATTTCCATCTACAAAGCCTGAAAGTTTGCCTTCACACATGACCATTATTCTATCAGACATACCGATAAGCTCTGGCATCTCGGAGGATATCATTATTATACTTTTACCTTGTTTGGCTAAATCAACGATCATTGTATATATTTCATATTTTGCTCCAACATCAATTCCACGGGTCGGTTCATCTAATATCAATATATCTGGCTTAGTAAGAAGCCATCTAGCCAAAAGCACTTTTTGCTGATTTCCACCCGATAAATTTTTAATCAGAGTTTTATAGGAAGGCGTCTTAACCCCCAGCCTTTCAATACTCCTATCAGTATCTTCCCTTCTTTTCTTTTCATCGATAAGGAAAAGAGAGCTTATATATTGCTTTAAATTTGCAACTAACGTATTTTCTTGCACATTTAACACTGGTATTATACCCGTAACACGACGTTCCTCTGTAAGTAATGCAATCCCATGTTTTTTTGCATCAATAGGAGATTTTATTTTAACCTTTTTGCCATCTATAAATATATCTCCTGACTCTACAGATCTCAGTCCGAAAATTGCTTCGACTAATTCTGTCCGTTGAGCGCCTACAAGCCCACCTATACCTAGTACTTCCCCCTTATGTAATTCAAAGGATACATCCTTAAAGGATTTAGGAAAGGGGGATGTAAGTCCTTGAACCTTCAATATAGTCTCACCAATCCCATTACTTCGTGCTGGAAATCTTTGATTAAGATCACGACCTACCATCTTCGATATAATCATATCCGTAGTAATATTGACTGTATCCCAAGTCCCAATTAACCTACCATCTCTCATAATTGTTACCTCATCCGATATTTGGGATATCTCTTCCAGTTTATGGGATATATAAATAATAGAAATGCCCTTATCCTTCAAGCGGTTTATTAATCTAAACAGGTGCTTCACTTCATTATCCGTTAATGAGGATGTTGGTTCATCCATGACTATGATTTTTGAGTTATAGGAAATGGCTTTAGCTATTTCCACCAATTGTACTTCAGATACAGACAAATTTTTAATTATAGTCCTTGGTTCTATATTCATATCAAGGTCTAAAAAAAGTTTTTTTGTATCCGCATACATTTTCTTATGATCTATAAAACTAAAGGGTCCGTACCCCTTATTTGGAAATCTTCCAAGCCATATATTTTCCATTACACTTCTATAGGGTACTGGATGAAGCTCCTGGTGGATCATTGAAATACCGTTATTAAGTGCAACCCTTGAATTATATATATCGATCTTTTTGTCGTTTAGAATAATTTCGCCAGAATCCTGCTTATATATTCCAAATAAGCATTTCATAAGTGTAGATTTCCCTGCACCATTTTCACCCATAAGTGCATGTACACTTCCTCTACGGACTTTTAAAGTTACATTATCCAACGCCTTTACGCCGGGAAATTCCTTTGACATATCATTCATTTCCAGCAAGTAATTACTTTTACTCATTCAACCACCCCCTGGGTACTTGTTTTTAGATAGAAACCTTTTATTGCCATGGGTTTTAATAGAAAACAAGGGCCAATTTTTTATTGTACCCCTGCTTTCTTCTAAGAATTTAAATTTTTCTAAGGGATTGTTACTATAATAATTTACTTAGCATCATCCATATTTTCTTTCGTTATTTTTTTATAAGGTATCCATACATATTTTTCATCGGTTATTTCGTATCCAGCATTTTCTTTGTTTGGAGTTTCCCCTTTGGCAAGAACATATGCTAGATTGAATGTAGCTTTACCTTGGTTCTTAGCATCGTTTAGCACTGTTCCAAGAAGGGTTCCATCTTCAAGTGCCTTTAGTGCAGGTGCCGTTGCGTCAACTCCAACTACGGGCATATACTTATCCCCTGTAAAATATCCGGAAGCCTTTAATGCTTCTATTGCTCCCAGTGCCATATCATCATTATTAGCAAATACAGCCTCTATATTATCTCCATGGGAAGCTATGAATGCAGCCATTTTTTCTTGACCCTTCACACGGTCCCACATTCCAGTATCTTCAGCAAGCTTTTCAACCTTTATCCCTGCATCTTCAACGGCCTTAACAGAGAATTTGGTACGTAATTCTGCATCTTGATGTCCTGGTTCTCCCTTCAACATAACATATTGTAAAACTCCGTCCTTATTTTTATCTGCATCCGGGTTAGCTTTCCAATAATCTACTATAAGCTGACCAGATATTGTTCCAGATTCTTCAGCCTTTGCACCTACATAATACACCTTATCCCATTTTTTCATGTCCTCGGGTAGAGGTTCCCTATTTAAAAATACAACTGGCACATCTGCTTTCTTTGCTTTATCGATGATCACTCCTGCGGCAGTACGATCAACGGGATTTATTGCTAGGGCATTGACTTTCTTAGTAATAAAAAGATCTACCTTATCATTTTGTGTTGGTTGTGAGTTTTGACTATCAACAATATCTACCTGTGCTTTACCCTCTGCACTTGCAGATATTTCATTACGAACGCCAGTCATAAATGTATCATCAAATTTGTAGATTGCAACTCCGATTTGTATATCTCCACCGTCGTTACTACTATTTGTGGCACTGTTACCACATGCAGAAAGTATACTGATTAAAAGTGTGATTACGGTAATAAATACAACAATTTTTCTCCCTTTTTTCATAGTTACAATTTCCCCCTTACATTTTTTATAATTCAAGTCCCAATACATAGAAATTTCAAAAATTTCTGACTTGCCTTAAATATATCATCAACAAAAATATAAATTAATATAAAATTCTACAGTTTTATATTGAAATACTACTATATTTTTACTGATCCCTTATATCCACTACCTTAATTTGAGTAAAATTTCTCTACAACAAATGATATGCAATAAAAAAATGGCCTTCAAGCCACTTATTATAAACACATTATTCATTTTACAAATGGAAACAAAAGTTTCTGATTTTCAGGCAAATACATATTTTCTATATTTATTACCTTTGAACCCGTGTCTATACGTTTTTTTATGTCCTTCTTTTCTAGGGCTTTAACTGCATTTTTTACCCCCAAATACCCCATACTAAAGGGGTTTTGAATAATTGTGGCCTGTATCACTCCCCCTTCTAAGTATTCAATCTCCTCGGGAGTGCTATCGAAGGTTACTACTTTTACTTTTCCTGCTAAATTCATTTCATCTATTGCCTTTGCAACGCCTATGGAGGATATTGCATTTAAAGCAACTATTGCATCAACATCTTCATTCTCTCGAATAATCTTTTTTGTTAGTATTACAGCACGCTCTATGTTTGAAAGACAATATTCCTTTGAGATCACATTTATTCCGCTATACTGTGAGATTATATTTGAAAATCCTTTTTCCCTTTGCTCTCCATTCCCTGTACCCTTCACAAAACCCATGATGGCTATATTACCTTTTTTTCCTATCATGCTTATAAGTATTTCCGCAGCTTTTTTACCCGCATCAAAATTATCGGTTCCTATGAAGCTGTTATATTTTTCTGTATTAACCTCAGAATCAATTATTATTATTGGAATTTTCCTATCATATGCTTTTTCGATTACTTCTACGAGCCCATTATAATCACTTGCCGCCACTATAATGGCATCGGCTTTGTTATCAATTGCCCTATTAACTAATTCTATCTGACCTTCTATATCTTCTTCACCATAGGGTGCATTAAAATCTATATCTACATTAAATTCCTTAGCTGCAGTATCTGCTCCCATTTTTACAGTTTTCCAGTAGTCACCACTTTTCATTTTTACAATAAAAGCTATATTTCTTTTTTGTTCATTTTTATTAACAACAGCACTCTTATTACATGCTGCTAAGGATAAGCAAAGTATAATTATGAGGAAAGTGATCAAAAGCTTTTTTATCCTATACATTTCTTTATTCATAATCTTCCTCCTCAATTAAAGGCAGCCATATCTTCACTGAGGTACCCTCTTCTAATTCACTTTCAATTTCAAGACCATATTCATTTCCAAAATAAAGTCTTATCCTTTCATGTACGTTTTTAACCCCTACTCCAAAGGTTTTTTTATCTATTGCTTCCCGGGAAAGTATGTTTTCAAGGATATCTTTTTTCATTCCTAAACCATTATCCCTTACTTCAAATAGTAATTTCCCATCCATGATTCTTCCCCATATGGTAATTAAGCCTTCATCAACCATATATTCGATTCCATGATATATTGCATTTTCAATAATAGGCTGCAAAATTAACTTTAGGGTCTTATATTTAAGAATCTCTTCCTGAACTTGAAAACTAAACTCAAACTTGTTTTTGTATCTCATCTTTTGAATAATCAAATAGTTTCTGGCATGTATAAGCTCTTCATTTACTGTAATTATATGTTTCCCCTTACTTATACTTATTCTGAACAATCTAGCTAGTGAAGTAACCATTGTTATTACATCTCCACTTTTCTCGTTTTCCGCCATCCATACAATAGAGTCTAAGGTATTGTAGAGAAAATGGGGATTTATCTGGGCTTGAAGGGCATTGAGTTCACTCTTGCGTTTTGCCTCCTGTTCAACCACTATCTGATTCATTAGCTGCCTTATCCTCGATATCATCATATTGAAGGTCTTTGAAAGCCTTACAACTTCATCTTCACCTTTAATATCAATATTAATATCAAAACGACCCTCCTCCACCATTTTCATGGACTGCTCAAGCTGCTTTATGGGCTGAGATATTTTTGCCGAAATAAATGCGAGTATTACTATAAAGAATACTACTCCAAAGAATAAAATCCATTTAACAAATATGCTTGTTTCCTTTTTAGTAGCTGCTATCTCATCCATATAAAATACCCCGACTATTTTCCAATCGGCATAGGGCAATGTATTTATTGTGAGCATCCTTTTTTCACCATTTAAATCTTGAATAAAATTGCCATAGCTATATTTTATAAAATCATAATGGTTTTCATATTTTAGACCCACATAAACTAACTGCTGCTGGGGATGAAAAATAATACTTCCGTTGGAATGCATGATATAGACATAACCTTTTTTTCCTAGATTAACCCTCTGACAAATCTCTTCTATGGTTCTAAAGTTCATATCTATTAATAATACACCTTTAACTGGTTTGTTGTTTTTCATAAATGTTACCTTCCTACTTAAGGACACAACCCAATTATGTTTTTTAGGAAATAAGTTCTGTACATGGGGGGAGGAAAAATAAAGGTTATCACTGTTTTTTGAGTGTATTTGGAACCAATCTTGGTTAGATAAAACTACATTGTTCTTTAATGGAAGTGATGGCGCACAGGCAACTGCATCTTCGTCTTCGGTGAATAGTGCTATGGTCACTATATCCTTTCTAGTACTTAAAATTATATTCATATATTCTTCTAGCTTTGATCTAGAGGAATATTGATTGATATTTATATTATTTTCCAATAGATCAGAGATTTCTATCATGCTTCTCATATAATGATCTAGATTCATATTTACCTGTTCTACCACCTCTTCATTACTAATTGAAGTATTTTGTTCAGCGATATCGGAAAACTTTTTATATAATGTTAATGCTACAAATAACATGGCGAGAACAGTTATAAACGTAAATGATACAGTTATAATGAATTGTAGACTTCTAAAGCTCAGACCCCCTACCAACCTGGTAAATATTCTTTTTTCTTTCTTACCCTCCATGGCATCATCACCTCAGCTTCCTATGGTTTTGGAAGCTCTTTCTATATGATGTAGGGGATATGCAAAGATTTTTTTTAAAGCAATAACTGAAATAGTTTGGCTCTGAGTAGCCCACCCGTTCAGCTATCTCAAAGTTTTTGAAATTAGTTGTTCTCAATAATTCCTTTGCTGCCTCCATACGAGTTTGGGTGAGATAGTTTATAAATGTCATCTTGGTTTCCCTTTTAAATATTGAGCTAAAATAAGTTGGACTTATATATAGATATTTACACATCTTGTCTATGGTAATATCCTTTTCGTGATAATTATTATTAACATAGTCCTTTGCTTTGTCTACAAGAAGCCGATAGCTATCCCTTCTATTTTTTGTAATGAAATTCATTACTTTAATACAGATTTCAGTAACCCAATTTTGTATTTCGATAAGGTCATAGAACCTATTTAATTCAAAGAATAGATTATAATTTTCACCAAAAATTTGTTCAATATCTATATTTAGATTTCTAGCTTCCTTAAGTATGGTTGTCAGCATTTCATAAATATATATCTGACCATGATTTAGGGATACTTGGCTATCAATAATTTCTTTGAATAGGTGTTTAACAGTATTTTCTATGTCAATAGGGGTTCCTACCTTTAGATTGCTAACAAGTAGATGCTCCTTGTCTTCATCAAATACTATTCGTTCCTTCCTTTTTGGTTCAATGTCATCTATAAAAATAATTCTATTATTACCTATAACCAACCTATAATCTAGTGCGCATAAAGCATTGTCATAGGACTCCTTTGCCAAGCCAATGTCATTAAATATGGTTCCTATTCCGATTGTAACCGTCAGCTTTAATAGCTTCTCAATAGCTACTCCAATCTCCTGGAATAATGAATTTATTTTGCCCATAACCATGTCTCTATGCTTCTCATGGGAGCAAACTAATACAACTATATACTCATTATGTATAAAAACATTTCCAAGTCCACGTTTTTTCACAATCTCATCACATATATTCAGTACTGCAAATTTCATGAGTTCTTTTTCTTCCCAATTACTTAATATTTCCATATCCTTTGGCAACTTTTTTTTCTTCTTTGGGTTATAGGTATAATGATATTGGTCAATATTTAGAGTGGCTACAATAAATGTACTACCGGATAAATCTATCATATAATTATTTGCCTTTTCATAGATTTCATCTTGTCCCAATTGTTTTGTGATGAGTGAAGCTAAAAATTTTTCCCTTAATATGGGAAGACTCTTGGTGTACATTTTTCTTAAAGCTTTGATATCTTCCTTTTCTGCTATTTCTTCATCCATTATGGATCTTACTTTTTCAAGTATTTGTATGAATTCCTTTGATGAAATGGGCTTCAATACATAGTCAACAACATTTAGCTTGACTGCTTTTTGAGCATATTCAAACTCATCAAAGCCCGTAAGTATTATTATTTTTGTCCCAGGAAATTTTTCCATGATCATCTTTGTAAGTTCAATTCCATCCATAAAAGGCATTTTTATATCTGTTATAACGACATCGGGTATAATTTTTTCCCCTATTTCAAGGGCCTCTCTTCCATTTTCCGCTTCCCCGACAACCTCAAATCCATATTTTTGCCACTCAATTTTCTTTAATATACCTTTTCTTACTTCTTCTTCATCATCAACAAGTATTAATTTATACATGCTAACCTCCATGATAATAAATTAGAATTTCTAGAGAAATACTAAAGATACTATAGATATTCCAGTCAAATAATTGATTTATACACATCAAAAATCCCTAGAAACATCGTATATTTTGAAATGTATAAATTAAATTTAACTTTGGGAAATCTATATTCATTGAAGAATTTACATAGATGTAATTATAATTTAAAAGCTAGTCCCCTAAATATATATTCAACAATTCATATCTTTAATCCTTTTAATAATATGGAATTTTATCCTAATTATTTCAATAATTGAGTAATATCCTTGGCATCTCTTAACCTATCCAAAAATCATCCTACACACCACTACGGAGGCTATTACTCCAGCCATATGGGCTATAAGGGCAGAGGTTAGGGTGTGTCTTGACTTTTTTACTCCTATTGCTCCAAAATATATTGCCATGGTATAAAATATGGTTTCCGATGAGCCCATCATGGTTGAGGCAATACGTCCTACGAGGGAGTCGGCTCCGTATGTGTGGACTATATCCTTGACCATGGCCAATGAACCACTGCCTGAGATGGGTTTTAGAATAGCTAAGGGGATTATTTCCTTTGGAAGTCCAATTAGTTTTCCCGGTATGAGGAGTAGCTTTGAAAATACCTCTAGGGCTCCAGACTCTTTGAATATCCCTATAGCTAAGAATATGGCTATGAGATAGGGCATTATTTTAATGGATGTTTTAAAACCCTCTGAAGCACCTTCTACAAAGGTATCATAGAGTTTTACACCCTTTATATATCCATGAACCAGTATTATTGTTATCATAAGAGGAATAGCACCTATTGAAATAATACTTAATATTTTATACATAGGTCTACTTCCCCTCCATTATCTTACAAACTGTAATACCTACTATGGTTGATACGATAGTTGCTATTAAGGTGGTGGATATTATTTCCGTTGGATCTGCTGAACCTGCATCGGCCCTTACCTTTAGGACAGTAAGGGGTATCAGCTGTACCGATGACATATTGATTACTAAAAACATAGCCATAGCGTTAGTTGCTGTATCCTTTTTATCATTGAGGGTTTGTAGTTCCTCCATTGCCTTAAGTCCTAAAGCCGTAGCTGAGTTTCCAGCACCAAACATATTGGCGGCCATATTCATTATGATAGCTGTATTTGCAGGATGATTTTTAGGTATCTCTGGGAAAATAAATCTTAATAGAGGGCTAAGTATTTTTCCCATACTTTTTATCAGTCCAGATTTTTCTGCTATTTTCATGAGTCCCAGCCAAGTAGCCATAATACCCGTAAGACCTATTGCAAAGGTTACAGCCTCTCCTGTATTTTCTATAACCACCCGATTTATCATATCTAAATTCCCATTTATAACTGCAAATACTATTCCTATACCAATCATAAAAAACCAAATAATATTGATCATTATAGCCTCCAGTATGAAAGCGACTGACATCGCTTTATAGTTGCAAATTTCAGGTTCTAAGCTGTAAGTAAAAACTGTTGTGGTCAACCCCTTTAAGGTTAACTCCTTCTTTTAAGTCATATAGAAGAGATACTATGATTTCTATGTTTTATAGAATTATATGATTAGAAAGTATTAAATATTATGGAAAGAGTGCTAGGGAATGTAATATTTTCTATTGAATTCTGGATTCCGTTGTGGTACAAATATATGGAGACAGCTATTGATAGAATTACATACTTTAAGATAAAAGGACGTGATCATTTGTCACAAACAAAGCTTCAGCCACTTTTAAATAGCTTAAAGCAAAGCACTATTGAGAAATTCGATATAAATGTTCCAAAGGAAAAAATATCTATAGATATCAAACCCAATAGCAATTCCGATGATAAGGTGAAAATAACCTTCGAAGAGGTCTTTTCTTTTTACTTCATAAACGATGAGGGTAATTTAAGTCAAAAGTCTTGCTTTGACTATACTAAGCTTAATTCAATAGGCTACTATGAAAATGGATTGGGGGAGTTTGCCAATTTTAATTGTCCAGATGATGAAATAACAGAGAAGGATATTGCTTTACCTAATTTTGCGTTAGAACTCATTGATTCATGTATATTTATAGAGGCGAGAAGCATAAAAATAGATGACAAGAATTTTAGGGTAGGGTATCCCAGTATATAGGCAAAAACATTGGGAAATGCTTTTGTAGCTGTTAGTCCCGAGTTACGAGCTTCTGGGTCATTCTTTTAGTGCTAAGAAATAAGACATGGATTTTAACTAATAGTCCTATAGCAAATAAAGGCAAAGCCTAATACCAAGCTTTGCCTTTATTTTATCTATAACCGGTTAGCCATTGAAGCTATTCTTTTATATAGCTTGCTACTATCTCACCATAATAAATCACATGGAAATCATTGTCTGAATATTTAACTTCCCTTATTTTTTTATCTATGTTACTTGGCTCCATAGCCTGCTTATATACTATCCTGCATTCATAGTGAAGGTCACACTCACCGATTATTGGAGTATCGACTACCTTGCCCTTCTCAGCAGTTAGATTACATTCCTTAAACTTATCAATCTCTCTCTTTGATTTTGTACCACATATGCCTAATTCCTTTTTCATATCCTTGGAAAGAGGTATACTTACAGTAAATTCATCTGTTTTTTCAAGTAGCTCATATGTGTATCTAGAATAACGTACCATCACTGTAAATATGGGCTTACTCCATATAACTCCTATATTTCCCCATCCTATTGTCATGGTATTTAATTCACCTCCACCCTTTACGGTGAGAAAGGCTCCCCTTTGAAGCTGATCCAACATTTCCTTTGACATTTCATTATAAGCTATGTCCTTTAACATAAAAATCACCTCATTTTTTTATAAACCTATGGAAATATATTTTACTTCTAAAAATTCTTCTATACCAAAATGTCCACCTTCTCTACCTATGCCACTTTCTTTAAATCCCCCAAAGGGTGCTTGTGCAGTAGAAGGCTTACCATCATTTAGTCCTACAATACCATATTCAAGGGCCTCGCTTATCCTTAAACCCCTTGAAAGGGATTCAGTAAATACATAGGCAGCCAATCCATAATTTGTATTGTTAGCTAATCCTATTACCTCTTCCTCTGTTTTAAAAACAGCAACGGGTACCACTGGCCCAAAGGTTTCTTCTTCCATTATTATCATATCATGTTTTATGCATGATAGTACAGTGGGTTCAAAGAAATATCCAGCATCCTGATGCTGCCCTTCATGTCTTCCCCTACCCCCTGCTTCTATTTTTGCTCCCTTAGATACTGCATCATCTATATGTTGATTTATTTTTTCATATCCAGCCCTATCAATAATCGGTCCAATATCAACATTTGCCTCCAGGCCATTTCCTATTTTCATTTCTTTAACCCTATTAGCTAGCTTTTCTATGAAACTATGCTGTACTTCTTCCTGAACATAAATTCTATTAGTGGCTATACATACCTGTCCTCCGTTTCTAAATTTGGATACTAAAACACCTTCTACAGCCTTATCTAGGTCTGCATCATCGAAAACTATAAGGGGCGCATGTCCCCCAAGCTCTAAGGATATATTTTTAACGGTTTTTGAAGCTTGAGACATTAAAAGTTTGCCAACCTCAGTAGACCCTGTAAATGTAATTTTTCTAACTCTGCTATCCTCCATCATCGTATTTCCTATTTCTTTAGCTGATCCGGTTACTAAATTAGCCACTCCCTTTGGAAAGCCAGCCCTTTCAAAAAGCTCAAAGAGTTTTATTGCAGTTAGGGGAGTATTGAATGCAGGTTTAACAATTATAGTACATCCTGCCGCTAAAGCCGGTGCCATTTTTCTAGTAATCATAGCAGCGGGGAAATTCCATGGGGTTATTGCCCCAACGACTCCTACGGGCTGTTTATGTACGAGTATCCTTTTATTTTCTGCTGATGCTGGAATAGTTTCACCATATATCCTCTTTCCCTCTTCCGAATACCATTCTATGAATTTAGCACCGTATACAACTTCACCAATAGCTTCTGCCAAGGGCTTACCCTGCTCTAGGGTCATGATTCTTCCTATCTCTTCTTTTTCATCCATGACTAATTCATACCATTTTTTTAGATATTTACATCTTTCTTCGGCGGGAAGCTTTGACCATTTTCCAAAGGCCTCATATGACGCTTCTATAGCTCTTTTTGTTTCACCCGTACTCCCCATTGGCACTGTACCTACTAATTCACCATTTGCGGGATTAATAACCTCGAATGTTTTTTTGCTATGGGCTTCAACCCATTGTCCATTTAGAAACATTTTGAATTCCATATCCTTTTTCACCTCTTATTTATGATATCTGAGGAAATTACATAATCACTTTCTATAAAAGCCATCTACCACATGTGAGTTTAAAATCCCAAAGGCTATACCCTATGTATTATACAACTTAGCCAAATAAGAGTTATACAATTTCCTCATCTAAATATAATTATACACATATAGAGAGTTTAGGTTAAATCCTAATTTATACATATGAAAATATATAATATTTCAAAACAATTATAAAATCAGGACAAAAACTACTATATTTTAAAAAATGTGCATATATTTTAATAATGTTTATAGTAAAGATAAACAACTTCAAGGTTTAATATATTTCAAAGAAAAAATGTAGAAGCATTCATTATTTTCTATGAGATATATTTTGAATTAATATAATTATTTTGAAGGCGAGGAGGTGTATTATATGTTTGGCTTTGTTAGAAGGAGAGAGTTAGAGGCTAGAAGAAAGGGCTTTTCTAAGGGGATAACCATAGGAGCTGTGCTTGGCAGTCTTGTTGGAGGCCTCACAGGTGTATTGACTGCTCCTGATTCTGGAGAAAATACCCGTAGAAGACTTCAAGAGAATGCTTTGGAAATCAAGGATAGTGTTGAAAATGATTTGCTTGAAGCTAAGGATAAAATAAATGGTGAAATTGCTCAATCAATTGAATGGTTAAGAAAAGAAATTTCTGATGCAAAGGAAGTATTTAAAATGCAAAAAATTGAATGTGAAGCAAGTGATGATAAAGACTTGGATGAAGAAGCTCTGTAAAATACTTTATATAAATTGGGTATGAAAAGAAGGGAATTTCACATTATTTGTAGAAATACTATAACTTCAAAGGATAAATAATATTTGATACTGGCTTTTACATTTAGATATACTTAAAGGCTATTATCTTAAATGGAGTGATTTTATGAATAATATAACAATTACACTTAGTGATTTAGGTCTGATGCTATTATGGGCGGCTTTGTTGGTTTTAATTTTTTATCTAATATTGGTTCTTAAAAAGTTTAATGATACTTTGAAGGAAGTCAGATATATATTATCACACAACAAGGAAAATATTGAAAAGACCCTAAATGAAATGCCTTCTATAGCTAAAAATATTGATGAAATAACAGGTGAAGTTTCCCATGATGTAAAGGCCGTGAGGGATACAGTAGAGACCATAACTGAAAAAAGCGGTGCTGCCGCAAAATCCCTTGACGATACTGACAGTATAATAACAGGTGTGACCTCTGTTATACAGCTAGCCATATTTGTTAAGAATTTCTGGGAAAATATCCTTCCTAAGAAAAGAAGAGTTGTTTAAAATAAATATAAGGGGTCGTCTCAAAGGACGATCCCTTTTTTATTTTCTTCAAATACGTACAAATGTTTGCTATACTATAGATATACTTATAGAATATCACAGTTTAAACCTACCACTAGGAGGCTAAAATGAAAAGAACATTTATTTTTATAATTATTGGATTGCTACTTTTTCTGTTCTTACCGGATTTTGTGAAGGAGTCTCCAACCGTTGATAATAGCTCTTCAAACTTTTTCAGTACTATTAGAGAAGCTTCAGTAAAAACAAGGGCTAGTATAGATAAACATTTTACACCGGAGGATAGAGAAGAATTAAAGAGGGATATTTCCAATTTAGCATATAAGCTGCGTAATATCATTACCAGGGAAGAACTAACAAACATAAAAAATAAAGCAGTTGATCTTGTAAAGGAAATAAATAACTCCATATGGAATAATCTTGGTGATTCTGATTATGAAAAGGCCGTTGTTAAAAGGGTTGTTGACGGAGATACTATTGAAGTCATTTTAAACGGTATAAAAGAAAAAATAAGATTTATTGGTGTGAACACTCCAGAAAGTGCTGGAAAATATAAATACAAGCCCCAGCCCTATGGAAAAGAAGCTAGTAAATTTACTAATTCTTCATTATTAGGTAAGGTTATTTATCTAGAAAAGGATGTTGGTGACAAGGACAAGTATGGTCGTCTTCTAAGATACGTATGGCTTACTGAACCTTCTAAGGGTAACTTAGAGGAAAATATGTTTAATGCCATCCTACTTAGGGAGGGCTATGGTAGAGTAATGACTATACAGCCCAATGTAAAATATCAAAGGATTTTTACCCAGCTTGAAAGAGAAGCTAGAAAAAATAATAAGGGACTTTGGAGATTTAAGTGATACATAGGAGCGACAAGGAATAGTCTTGGACTGATGGAAAAGTAAGCAACAACTTTTGATGAAGCTACTTCCAAATAGCCCCTCAGGATTCTTCTGCTGATGCTATTTGCTTCTGGGCTGTTTGCTTTTCTCTCAAGGTTTCGATAATACCTAATTCATTATGAAAATTATGCAATGTTGAGAATCTATATTTCTTATTTCTTTTTTCACGTTGCTTTAAAACAGATTTTATATATCCATTTATGTATTGGATAATCATGTTCTCTATAGATTTATAGTTTTGCTCTAAAATTTTTCGCTGTGCATTTGGGATTTTTGGGTTTTGTGGGAATTCTATATAGGATAGCTCGTTAACAATTAATATTTTTCTAAAATCTAATCCCGCATTGGGTTTTTCTTTAGTAGGAACAGGATAGCCTATAACCCCATACTTCCCGTTGGAAATAGTCTGACTTCTTAAGGGAACAAAAATATTATTATTTTTGTATTTAATATTTAAAAACATATAATTTCGTTTTATCTGCTTATCTGTGTCGTACGGGTCTAACATTTCTACAAAATGTGTATTTTTGTTAAAATAATCTTTTTTTATAAAAACTATATTATATGTTGTTTTAGCCATTATAACCTAATCCTATCTTTTATTATATTTAAAAAGGAACATCTTTCGATGCTCCTTTTCTTTTACTTTCTTCGGTTTTTTATTAGCCAGGCACTTCCGATAAACGCCTCAAACTTTCTTCGGTTTTTTATTAGCCAGGCACTTCCGATAAACGCCTCAA
>JAOASB010000043.1 GCA_025210375.1 Maledivibacter sp.
AAGTAGTAACAGGACAAATCTCAGGAATAGACATAATGGATTTAGAAGATGCTGTAAGGGCTTTATGGAAGGAAGGAATCTATGCTGAAAGTGGTATGGGTTGTACAGGGCCTATAGTTCTTGTAAGTGAAGCAAAGATTGGTAATGCTACTGATGCCCTTGTAAAAGCAGGTTTTGTCGCTAAAGAAAGCAATGATTGTTAATAGGTAGACTTATTTTAAGGACTGAGCCCAAAGAATTATTCTTTGAACTCAGTCCTTATATATTTCAAGATAAGGATTAGTCTATCGAGCAAATTGCATAATTACTTTCTATAAAAACCATCTACTACATGTAGTTTTAAAATCTTCGAAGCTCTACCATCAAATATGCTTATATCTTAAGCAATTAAATATAGGATGATATTCGCATATGCAATTGTGCCAAGTAAGAGTTATACAATTTGCTCTATCGTAATATTAGTATCATATCTATCTTATCAGACTTGCCTAGTTTTACAGTAAAATACAAGCAATGCTTTGTTTATTAAATAGGAATATAAAGTATGATATTACAATAAGTTAATAATAAAACCACAATAAAAAAAGGAATTTTATATTTTTTGTAGAATATATATACTTTGAATTATGTGAAAATCAATTAAGGGAGGAAATTAAAAATGAGTAAGAAAGTATTGTCGCTATTATTAGTAGCGGTATTAGCAATCAGTCTATTTGCTGGTTGTGCAAAAGCTCCTGAGCAACAAGAACCAAAGGCTCCTGAGAAAGAAGAAGCAAAGGCACCGGAAAAAGAAGAGGCAAAGGAACCAGAAAAGGAAGCAGCAGATGATTTTAAAGTAGGATTTGTTACTGATACAGGTGGAATTGATGACAGATCATTCAACCAAGGAACTTGGGAAGGTATCGTAAGATACGCTGGAGAAAAAGGATGGACTGAAGGAACTGAGTATAACTTCATTCAATCAAATGAAGAAGCAGATTACATACCAAACTTAAGTGCTTTTGGTGATGACAGCTATAATGTTGTAGTAGCTGCTGGTTTCTTATTTAAAGATGCAATGACTGAAGTTTCAGGTCAATATGCAGATACTAACTTTGTATTAATTGATGAAGAGGTTACTAATCCAAACGTTGCATCTGTAAAGTTTGCAGAGGAGCAAGGATCTTTCTTAATAGGAGTAGCAGCGGCTAAAACTACAAAGAGTAAGAAAGTTGGATTTGTTGGTGGAATGGACTTCCCATTAATTAGACATTTCCATGCTGGATTTGTAGCAGGTGTACATTCAGTTGACCCAACTATCGAAGTAGTAGATCAATATGCTGGAGATTTTGGGAATCCAGGAGTAGGTCAACAAATAGCATCAACAATGTATGAGCAAGGTGCAGATGTTATTTATCATGCAGCAGGTGGAACCGGTAACGGTGTAATAAATGAAGCGAAGAACAGAGTTGAAAATGGAGAAGATGTTTGGGTAATTGGTGTTGACAAAGATCAATATGCTGATGGTATATATGATAAGGACAATAACAAGTCAGTTGTTTTAACTTCAATGATGAAAAGAGTTGACGTTGCAGCTTACAATATGGTAGAAGCAGCTCAAAAGGGCGAATTCCCAGGTGGTAAAGTGACATCATTAACATTAGCTGACAATGGTGTTGGTATACCAGCAGAAAATCCAAATTTAAGTGAAGATATAATTAAAGCAATTGCAGAATATAAAGAAAAGATAGTTAAGGGTGAAATCAAAGTTCCAAATAACATGGATGATTTAAAAACTTTTGAAGAAAGTCTTAAATAAGCTGAAAAAATAAGCCCATTCCTAGATGGGCTTATTTTTTTGTAATTAAAAATAAAGGAACTTGATACCCAAAATTCCTTAAAATTTTAATTGCTATAAAGCCTATAAAAAATATGAAAAAATTCAATGATATTAGCAGAATTTCACCATGTTTATCCCTGGAAAAAATTACAATTAGATAAAAGCTATTAATGGGTAATATAAAGTGCATGTTTGCAACTATAATATTATTAAAATAATGATGAATTTTTGGTATAATATAATAAATTAGGTCTTATTTTTAAAAGTGAGGAGTTGCAAAAATGGAATATGTTATTGAAATGCTAAACATTAGAAAAGAATTTCCCGGTATAGTCGCTAATGATAACATAACATTACAGGTAAAACCTGGTGAAATCCATGCTTTATTAGGTGAAAATGGAGCAGGAAAATCTACTTTGATGAGTGTTTTATTTGGATTATACCAACCTGAAGCTGGAGAAATAAAAGTAAAAGGAAAAAAAGTAAATATTACCGATCCTAATATTGCCAACGATTTAGGTATAGGGATGGTTCATCAGCATTTTAAGCTTGTTCATAATTTCACAGTAACGGAAAACATTATCCTTGGACAAGAGCCAACCGAAAGAGGCAGGATAAATATCCAAAAGGCCGCTAATGAAATTAAAGAATTATCAACTCAATATGGTCTTGAAGTAGATCCCCATGCAGTGATTGAAGATATCACCGTAGGAATGCAGCAGCGTGTAGAAATCCTAAAGATGCTTTATCGTAATGCAGAAATACTTATATTTGATGAACCAACAGCAGCTCTTACTCCTCAGGAAATAACAGAACTTATGGAGATAATGAGGAGACTGGTGAAGGAAGGCAAATCCATAATTCTCATAACCCATAAGCTAAAGGAAATAAAAGAAGTGTCCGATAGATGTACTATTATCAGAAGAGGGAAGTACATTGACACTGTAGACGTAGCAGCTACATCTGAAGAGGAATTAGCATCGTTAATGGTTGGTAGAGAAGTTAGCTTTAAGGTAGCTAAGGGTAAGGCGAAACCTGGTGAAACAGTACTAAGGATTTCTGATTTGGTTGTAAAGGATTCAAGGGGTTTAAAGGCTGTAGATGGCTTGAACTTAGAGATCAAAGAAGGTGAAATATTAGGGATAGCAGGGGTAGATGGTAATGGTCAGTCCCAATTATTAGAAGCTATCGCAGGATTAAGGAAAGTAGAATCGGGTAAGATAGAGTTACTAGGGGATGACATTACAAGTATGAACATAAGAAATAGAACCGAAAGTGGAATCGGTCACATACCCCAGGATAGACATAAGCATGGATTAGTACTGGATTTTAGATTAGGCGAAAATATGGTTTTGCAGACATATTATCAAAAGCCCTATTCAAAAAATGGCCTTTTGAATAGGGAGGCTATAAATGAAAAGGCAGATGAACTTATTAATGAATTTGATGTTAGAAGTGGACAGGGTATAGAAACTATTACTAGATCGATGTCAGGTGGTAATCAGCAGAAAGCAATTATTGCTAGGGAGGTAGATAGAAGCCCATCTCTTTTAATCGCGGGACAGCCCACTAGGGGATTGGATGTAGGGGCAATAGAATTTATCCATAAAAAGCTTATAGAAGAAAGGGATAAAGGAAGGGGCATACTATTGGTATCCCTTGAACTCGATGAAGTTATGAATGTAAGTGATAGAATAGCTGTTATATTTGAGGGGAAAATTGTTGGAATAATTGAATCATCAAAGGCTACAGAAAGTCAACTTGGATTAATGATGGCGGGTGCTAATCAGGACAAGAGAGAAGGTGATATGTAATGCTGAAATTTATAACCGATGAAAAGAATCAAAGATTTATGGTACCATTGATATCTGTGCTTTTGGGATTTATAGCTGGTGCTATTATTATGATGATTACCGGGATAAATCCTATAAACGGTTATAGGGCTTTGGTTAAAGGAGTTGTAGGGAAACCTAGGGTGTTTGGAGAATGGATTGTTTCATCCACTCCCCTAATTTTATCGGGGCTTGCCATAGCATTTGGGCTAAGAACTGGAGTTTTTAACATTGGAGTAGAGGGACAGCTTATAGTAGGATCATTTGCAGCAGTTGCTGTTGGAATTTTAATAGATTTACCTAGAATCATACATGTACCATTAGTATTGTTAGTGGCAGCCGCAGCAGGTGCATTGTGGGGCCTTATACCCGGAATTCTTAAGGCGAAATTCAAGGTTCATGAGGTGGTAGTAGGAATCATGCTTAACTATACGGCCTTGCATTTGGTTAATTATGCAATTAAGATGCTTCCCGGAAGCTCAAATACAAAAACCGTTAATATTCTTCCGTCAGCTAATCTTAGCAGTGAATTCTTGTCTAAGATAACGAAGCATTCTAGGCTCCACTGGGGATTCATTATAGCATTTTTGGGAGTATTGATATTTTGGTATATAATTGAAAGAACAACATTTGGTTATGAGTTGCGTTCAGTGGGATTTAATCCCCATGCCTCAGAATATGCTGGTATGAAGGTAGAAAGAAATATAGTATACTCAATGATGATATCAGGGGCATTTGCTGGGCTTGCTGGGGCTATGATCTCTATAGGTACATTTGACTATGCAAGGGTTGTTGGAGCCTTTGAAGGATATGGACTTGACGGAATAGCAGTGGCACTACTTGGAAATAATGGAGGTTTAGGTATATTAATATCTGGATTCTTGTTCGGGGCATTGAAGTCTGGTTCAAGGGCTATGTCACTAGCTAATGTTCCAAAAGAGATAGCAGAAATCATAATGGCCTTTATAGTGCTATTTGCAGCCATGAATTATGGTATTAAGAGACTGATACTTCGTTTAAGAAAGGAGGAGAAATAATATGGATTTTATGCAGTTTATGAGTATAATAATACCCTTAATGCTAACTTCTGCAGCACCTATTATTTCAACCTCTATAGGTGGATTGTTTAGTGAAAGATCGGGAGTATTTAATATAGGCCTAGAAGGACTTATGATGGTAGGTGCTTTTACGGCGGCAACAGTTACTGTATTGGTTGAGGGTTCCTTTGGAGCTATGAGTCCGTGGATCGGAATGTTAGCGGGTATAATAACAGGTGGGTTGTTTTCCATTATTCATGCCTATGTTAGTATAAATCTAAGAGCTGATCAAGTTATCAGTGGTACAGCAATTAACTTGTTAGGAGCGGGACTGACAATATATTTATGCGAGATTATTTTTGATCAACAAAGAACTGTTGCTTTTATGAATGGAATTAAAAAGCAAGATATTTTAGTACTTTCTGATATACCTGTATTAGGGAAACTATTCTTTCAAAAAGTTCATAGTACATCCTATATAGTAATACTAATTGCATTGGTGGTTTGGTATATTGTATATAAAACCCCATTTGGATTAAGACTTAGAGCGGTGGGAGAGCATCCTGGAGCTGCGGATTCAATGGGTATAAATGTATATAAAATGAGATATATTGGAGTTATTTTATCTGGAATGTTTGCTGGACTAGGTGGTTCAATCATGGTCTTGACCCAGGATATTCAATATACCTATGCAACAATTCATGGTACCGGTTTTATAGCTTTGGCAGCATTGATATTTGGTAAATGGCATCCTTTGGGAGTAGTGGGAGCAGGTATTTTCTTTGGTTTTTCACAGGCATTGGGTATAGTAGCCTATCAAATACCATTCCTTAGCAAGCTACCCCAGGAATTTTTCTGGGCCTTCCCATATATACTTACTGTAATAGCCTTAGTTGTGTTTTCCGGTAAGTCCGTCGGGCCAAGAGCAGCGGGTAAACCATATGAAAAGGGTGAGAGATAATAATAGTATTTATACACTACTAAAAAGCATTTCAATTAATTTTGAAATGCTTTTTTATATTTTTCATTGTAATTTCTATAAATTGAGTAATAAATTTAAAAAATTTGAAAAATATATATTTTAGCAGAATATGTTTAAATCAATAGTTTAAGGGGGTTTTTTGAAAAAAAATAACGACATTTGTCGATTAAATTGTTATGATGCTTTGTTTGACAACGTTTTTTTGGTATAATTAAATTGTAAAAAGTATGTTAAATATACTTATGTATAGGGTGGTTGATATGAGATTATCGTACAATTTAAATTTGGAACAAACTCAAAAACTAGTTATGACACCAGAGTTAAAGCAGGCTATAGAAATATTACAATATAATTCTATTGAGTTGAAAGACTTTATACAGCAAGAATTAGTTAACAACCCAGTACTTGAACCAAGTAATCAAAAAAGCGAAGCTGATTATGAATCAAAAAAAGAAACAAAAAACCAAGATGAAATTATTGACATGAAAAAGCTTTTTTCTGAATATGACAATTTTAAAAGTAGAAACAGGATACGTAATTACGAAGAGAAAGAAGAAACATCCTTCGAAAATTATTTGTCAACTGAAACGACCCTAACTGAACACTTATTATTTCAGCTTCAATTTACCCTTTTAAAGGGCAAAGAGAAAATGATAGGAAGATATATAGTTGAAAACATAAATGAAAATGGATATTTACAGGTTAACAATGAAGATATATGCAATAGATTTAGCATAGAAGATAGTGAAGCTGAAAGTATAGTTAACATTATTCAAACCTTTGACCCCGTGGGTGTTGGGGCGAGGAGTTTGAGGGAATGCTTGATTATCCAACTAAGACAAAATAATGTTAAAGAAGAGACAATATATAAGATTATTATGGAGCATTTAGATGATTTAGGTAATAATAAAATTAATAATATTGCTAAAAAACTTAATATTTCCCATGAAAGGGTACAAGAGGTAGGGGATTTTATAAAAACCTTAGAACCTAAACCCGGTAGAATATTTAGTTCAAGTAGGGACGTAAGGTATGTTACTCCTGATGTTACGGTAGAAAAGGTGAATAATGAGTATATAGTTATTGTAAGAGATACTGCTGCTCCTAGACTTACTATAAATCATTATTACAGAAAGCTTCTTCTAAATAAAGAGATGGAAGAAAATACGTCTTCATATATTAATAAAAAATTAAATTCTGCTTTAAAACTCATAAGATGTATTCAGCAAAGAAGAAATACCATATATAAGGTTGTTAAAGCTATAGTTGATTATCAAATGGATTTTTTTGAAAAGGGAATAATCTATCTTAAACCTTTGACACTAAAGGAAATAGCCGACGAAGTCGGTGTGCATGAATCTACGGTCAGTAGAGCAATTAATGGCAAGTATATGCAATGTCCTAAGGGAATCTATGAATTAAAATATTTTTTCCAAAGTGGGGTATCTAGTGTTCTTGGAGAAGGGGTGTCTGCGGAAAGTATTAAATCCATAATAAAGGATTTGATACAAAATGAGAATACTAAAAAACCCCTTAGTGATCAAGCGATATCAGATGAACTTAATAAAACAGGAGTAAAGATATCTAGAAGGACTGTAGCTAAATATAGGGATGAACTAAATATACCATCTTCGTCTAAACGAAGAAGATATTAAATTAAAGGCACCTTTAGGTGTCTTTAGTTTTAGAAAAAATTTTAATGATAGACTCAAATCTTTGATACCACTGAGTTTGTATTGGTAAATAATTCATAATAAAAGGGATTATATAATTTCACTATTGAAAAACTGGAATACTAAATGTATAATTGATTTAGATATTTTTTTTAAGAGGTCGGGACGCCCAAAAATGACATGGTCACATAACGACCTAACTAATTTGTTAAAATATACCAAGATTGGAGTGCTAAATTGGATAATAAAATAAGGAGTAAAGAAGGTTTTGAAATTGATGAATTAATAAGTATCTTAAATAACATTACTCCAGATTTCATGGAAGTTATAGAAAAAAGATATGCAGTTTTAAGGGTGATAAACTTTCTAGGACCAATTGGTAGAAGAAGCCTTTCTGATAAATTGGATTTAACAGAAAGAAATATAAGAACCGCTTCAACTGCTTTAAAGAATCAAGGACTTATTAGTATTACGCAAGAAGGAATGAATATTACTTCTAGGGGAAAAAATACTTTAGATAGATTGAAATATGTATTTCACATTCTCAAGGGATTAAAGTTATTAGAAGAAGAGCTTAAGGATATTTTAAAAATAAAGAAAGTTATGGTAGTACCAAATTCAGTTGATGATGATCCATTTGTATATAGGGAGATGGCTAAAACAGCATCAAATTACTTGAATAGTGTGATAACCCACAGCAGTATACTAGGGTTGACAGGTGGAACTACAATTTTACAGTTTGTCGAGGAATATAAGCCTAAAAAAGGTGAACTAAGTGAAGTTACTGTAATACCGGCTAGAGGTGGATTAGGAAAAAAAGTAGAGTATCAAGCCAATACTTTAGTTCAGAGTTTAGCTAATAAATTGAATTGTCATTATAAATCTTTATATACACCAGATTTCTTATCTCAAAATGCAATAGAAAGTTTGCTTAAGGAGCCTTCTATAAAAGAAATAATCGAACTAATTGAAGACATAGATATACTAGTTTTCGGAATAGGTAGGGCTGATACAATGGCTATTAGAAGGGGCTTAAGTGATGACCAAATTCAGAAGCTTTTAAGCAAAGGGGCTGTTTCAGAAGCCTTTGGATACTATTTTAATGAAGATGGTGAAATAGTACATGAGATAAGTACAATAGGTATTGATTTAGAAACATTTAATAATATAGATAATTTGATTGCTGTTGCAGGAGGAAGGGAAAAAGCCGAAGCAATAGCATCTATTTCAAAATTAAATGAAAATCTTGTACTTGTTTGTGATGAAAGTGTGGCAAAAAAAATTATTTTAAAATATAAGGAGGAATAAAAATGGCAGTAAAAGTTGCAATTAATGGTTTTGGGAGAATAGGTAGATTGGCGTTCAGACTAATGTTTGATAGCTCAGAATTTGAAATTGTTGCATTAAACGATTTAACCGATGCAAAAACTCTAGGACATTTATTAAAGTATGATACAGCACAAGGTACATACAAAGCTGATTCAATTGAAGCTAAGGAAGCAGCTATAGTAGTAGATGGTAAAGAAATAAAAATCTACGCTGAAAGAGATCCTGAAAATTTACCTTGGGGAGATCATGATGTGGACGTAGTAATAGAAGCCACAGGCTTCTTTAGAACCAAAGAATTAGCTGAGAAGCATATTAAAGCAGGGGCTAAAAAAGTTATCATCTCTGCTCCAGCTAAGGGTGATATGAAGACAGTTGTTTATAATGTAAATCATGAAATATTAGATGGAAGTGAAACAGTATTATCAGGAGCTTCTTGTACAACTAACTGTTTAGCACCAGTTGTTAAGGTGTTAAATGACAATTTTGGATTGGTAAAAGGTCTGATGACTACTATCCATGCATATACTAATGATCAAAATACATTAGATGGACCTCATAAGGATTTAAGAAGAGGTAGAACTGCTGCTCAAAATATTGTACCTACTACTACTGGTGCTGCTGTTGCAGTAGGTAAAGTATTACCTGAAGTAAATGGTAAGCTTGATGGTGGAGCAATGAGAGTTCCAACTATGACGGGTTCATTAGTTGATCTAACAGTTGAATTAGACAAGAAAGTAACTGTAGAAGAAATCAATGCAGCGATGAAAGCGGCATCTAATGAAACCTTAGGATATACTGAGGATCCAATCGTTTCATCGGATATCATAGGAACTAAATACGGATCACTATTTGATGCAGATTGCACTAAGGTATTAGAAGTTGATGGTAAGCAAATGGTTAAGGTTGTTACATGGTATGATAATGAAATGTCTTACACAGCTCAGTTAGTAAGAACTGCTAAGTATTTTGTCGATTTAATGAACAAATAATATTTATAAGATAATAATATAAAAACTTATGGAGCATTAAGCCCCTCAGGCTGCCTAAAAACCCGAATTTCTTCGTTGTTGCTTCAGCCAAGAACCCTTACGTATTTCTATATACGCTGCGGCCTCTCGGTTTCAGCACGCCTCGAACTTCAGCTTGTTAGGTAGCCTGCCATCTTGTTGACTTTGTCAACAATCTGTGGGGCATTAAGCCCCTGAATTTTGGCTTGATTTCTCTTGAGAAAACGACTAGAATAATAGAATAGCGGAACAGTTAAGTTCCGCTATTTTTAAGGATTTCAAAAAATCTAAAATCTTTGGAGGTTAGGTTTATGGCTAAGACTATTAGAGATTTAGAATTAAAGGGTAAAAAGGTACTGATTCGTGTTGATTTTAACGTCCCCGTGAAGGATGGGAAAATAACTAATGATAATAGAATTGTGGCGGCACTTCCAACGATTAAGCACGTCATTGAGGAGAAGGGTAAAGTTGTATTATTTTCCCATTTAGGAAGAATAAAAACAGAGGAAGATAAATTAACTAAGACCCTTAAGCCTATTGCCGATAGACTTTCAGAACTTCTAGATAAGAAGGTTGAATTTATACCTTCTACTAGGGGAGATGTTCTTGAAAAGGCTATTAATGAGCTTAAAGAAGGGGAAGTTTTACTTTTTGAAAACACTAGATTTGAAAAGGGTGAAACAAAGAATGACCCTGATCTAGGCAAATACTGGGCATCCTTAGGGGATGTATACATAAATGATGCATTTGGCACTGCCCATAGATCCCATGCTTCTAATATTGGAATAGCTCAAAATCTTGAATCTGCTGCAGGTTTCCTTCTAGAAAAGGAAATTAAATTTATTGGCGGTGTTGTGAGCAATCCAGAAAGGCCCCTTGTGGCAATATTAGGAGGAGCCAAGGTATCTGATAAGATAGGTGTCATAGAAAATTTAATTGAAAAAGCTGATAAAATATTAATTGGTGGCGGAATGATGTTCACTTTCTTAAAAGCCTTAGGGAAAAATATTGGGAAGTCACTTGTTGAGGAAGAAAAGGTTGAACTAGCTAAGGAATTATTAGAAAAAGCCGGGGATAAAATAGTGTTGCCTATCGATACAGTAGCTGCTAAGGAATTTAAAAATGACGCGGAATTTAGAACCGTATCCGTTGATGATATATCAGAGGATGAAATGGGACTTGATATAGGAATGAATACAATTGAATTATTTTCAAAGGAATTAAAAGGGGTAAAAACTGTTGTATGGAATGGCCCTATGGGTGTGTTTGAGATGGAAAACTTTGCTAAGGGAACTGTTGGTATCTGTGAATCCATTGCAAAGCTAGAAGCTGCTACTACTATTATTGGTGGAGGAGATAGTGCAGCTGCGGCTATACAGCTTGGCTATGCAGATAAGTTTACTCATATATCCACTGGTGGAGGAGCTTCTTTAGAGTATCTTGAGGGTAAAGCTTTACCGGGAATTGAGTGCTTAGATAATTAAGGAAATTGCATAACTCTTACTTGGCAGAATTGCATATGCGAATATCATCCTTGATTTAATTGCTTAAGATATAAGCATATTTGATGGTATGGCTTTGAAGAATTTTAGACTACATATGGTAGATAGTTTTTGTAGAAGGT